>JALNXC010000001.1 GCA_023230535.1 Alkaliphilus sp.
ATTACGGTATATTTTGTAAGGAGTAAGTTATAGGGGTGAATTGGGAATTGAGTAAAAAATTAAAGGACTATTTAGAGTAAAAATCTGTTTGATGATTATATCGATATTTATTTAAGCGATTAAAATAGATTCGCATTATGCGAATCTATTTTTAATAACCCGGCAATAAAAATATTATATAATGGCATAGATATGCCTGATTGTTCCAATTAATGCTTTTTATGGGCATAATCAATTTTATTTTGAAGTTCTTCATCGGATTCCTGATCATCCAGTTGGTCTTGCAAAATATGCATTACTTGATCGGCTTCTTCTTCCCATTCCTGAGTTGTGCCTCCCCAGCTGAATTTTATCATTTTTTCCGGGCGCACAACCTTTTTAGGCCTTTTTTTAGTATGCGGCATGATATTACCTCCTTTGTATATAGTTTTAGGGTATAGCCTTTAAAATATTACGGTATATTTTGTAAGGAGTAAGTTATAGGGGTGAATTGGGAATTGAGTAAAAAATTAACCGCCAGGTTGCAAAAAATAGCGGCTCAGGTTACAATAGGCCACCGTGTTGCGGATATAGGAACGGATCATGGATATATTCCCGTATATCTGTTAAAAAATAAAATAAGTCCTTTTGTAATAGCAGGAGATATAAATGAACGGCCTTTAAAATGTGCTGAGGATAATATCGCATTTAACAACCTTTCACATTGTATAGAGACAAGATTGGGAAATGGGCTTTCAATTTTAAAACCTAAAGAAGTTGATACTATAATTATTGCAGGTATGGGCGGGTTATTAATCAGTGAATTATTGAATAGTTCAAAAGAAATAGTACAAAATCTTGATACCTTAATACTTCAGCCCATGCAGGCCCAATCAGAATTAAGAGAGTATCTGGTAGGAAATGGTTTTATCATAGAAAAAGATATATTAGTTAGGGAAGGCCGCCATATTTATGAAATTATCGTGGCAAAACCCGAGGAACGGATAAAGGCGATAGACCCAATTTATTATGAGGTTGGATTATATATATACAATAATCCCAGACCGTTAGCAATGGAGTTCATTGATAGGAAAATAAAAACAACAAGGGAGATCATACGGAACATAGGTGAAAATGTTTCAGGGCCTTCGGCTGAAAAGTTAAAAGAGATGAAAAAGAAGTTAAAAAAACTTGAGGAGGTATATTTATGTTTGCAACGGTAGAAACAATAGCCGATATTATTGAAAATTTAGCCCCTTTAAATTATGCATGCAAATGGGACAATGTCGGGTTACAGTTGGGGCGTAGGGAAGATGTTGTAAACAGGGTTTTGACAACATTAGAAATAACAGATGCTGTTTTAGATGAAGCAGTAGAAAAAAATGTAGATATGATTGTCACTCACCATCCGATGATTTTTTCACCATTAAAAAGCATTACAAAGGATGATATGAAAGGAAAAATTATTTATAGGGCAATTCAAAATAATATTGCCGTCTATGCTGCCCATACTAATATGGATGTGGCACCCGACGGATTAAACGACTATATTGCGAACCGATTAAACATACGGGACATAAAGATTCTGGACATAACAGAAAGAACTTTATATTATAAACTTGTAGTTTTTATACCCTCAGGTTATGAGGAAAAGGTTGCGGAAGCCATTAATGCCGCAGGTGCCGGACATATAGGCGGTTATAGTCATTGCACTTTTAGAACCGAAGGTATGGGTACATTTAAACCTTTGAAGGGTACGAAGCCATTCATAGGAAAACAGGGAGAATTAGAGAGGGTAGAAGAAATCAGACTGGAAACCATAATTCCAAAAGAAAAATTAAAAGAGGCAATAAAGGCTTTAACAGAATCACATCCATATGAAGAGGTTGCTTACGATATTTATCCTCTAGCAAACGAAGGCATTGTTAGGGGCATAGGAAGGTTTGGGGAATTACATAAACCGAAAATTTTAAAGGAATTAGCGATAGAGGTTAAGAAGCGAATGGATATCGAATATGTCAGAGTAGCAGGGGACCTAGGAACAATTATTAAGAAGGTAGCCGTTATCAATGGGAGTGGTGCGGATTTGATCCAAATAGCATTGTATAAAGGATGCCAATGTGTAATTACCGGAGATGTAAAATATCATGATGCTCAGGATGCCATTTCTCAGGCGATAAATGTAATAGATATCGGGCACTATGACAGCGAAAAAATTTTTACACATTTTATAGCACAATATTTAAGGGAAGAGACAGGCAAAAAAGGATTAAATATTGATATAATAGAATCATCTATAAATATAGATCCGTTTCAAACCGTATAGGGGCAATCCATGATTGCTTTCAGGGCAATTATTAACAGAAAATATAAAAATAGAAAAGGTGATAAATTTGGCAGAAGCGATAATGTATACCGATGGAGGGGCCAGAGGTAATCCCGGTATGGCGGGAATAGGCATAGTTATAGAGGATAAAAATGGCAGCATAATAAAGGAGATCAGTCAATATATAGGGGAACAGACAAATAATGTAGCGGAATATAAGGCTTTAGGCCGTGGATTAGAAGTAGCATTAGATTTAGGAATAAAAAAAATTACTTGTTATCTGGATAGCGAATTGGTGGTAAAGCAAATTAAGGGGGAATATAAAGTAAAAAACGAAAGAATAATTTCTATGTACAATATGACCGTACCTTTAATTGAAAAGTTAGATAGTTTTGAAATTATTCATGTGAGAAGAGAACTGAATAAAAAGGCGGACAAATTGGTTAATGAAGCGATCGACAACAGATAAAGCATAAATTTATATTATATATACTATTTTGGGGATATACGGAATTTTTTACATATTATTGTGCACAAAGTGCAAAGGCTACATTATTTAAATATTTTTTAAAATGAGATTTTTAATATTTATATCCTTTTTATTTCTGTTAATTTTTAGATTTTGACATTTGACTAAAAACATGATAATATTAGTACCTGGTTAAATAATATAATATCGTGAGTAAGCCGGATGATCGCGTGTTTTTGCACGAGGAAAGTCTGGGCTCCATAGGGTAGGGCGCTGGATAACACCCAGTGGGGGTGACCCCAAGGATAGTGCAACAGAGAGATACCGCCATTGAGAGGCGGGAGGTTAGAAATGGGAAATGAGAATTAGGGAGTTAAAAAACTCTTTAAATTTTGTGTTTTACTTTAATTTACCGGTTAAATACAAAGTCGGTCTATTTAGCAGAAGATTTTATTTCTCACTTCTCACTTCTAGCCTCTCACCTCTCAATTGGTAAGGCTGGAAAGGTGAGGTAAGAGCTCACCAGTGATTAGGCGACTAATCTGCTATGTAAACCCCGTCCGGAGCAAGACCAAGCAGGGAGAGAAAAGGCGGCTACCCGTCGCTTCCCGTAGGTAGGTCGCTTGAGCCGCCTGGCAACAGTCGGCCTAGATAGATGATCATCAAAAACAGAACCCAGCTTATAGGCTTAGTCACTTATTTAAAAATCAACATTATTTGTTGATTTTTTGTTTTTATTATCTATTATAAAAAAGGAGAACCAAGTGTGAAGTAGAATATTATATTTATTAGCGTTGGAATATAAAATTCAAATTAGTTGTTGGGGAATAGATAAATGGATAAGGGTATCAGTAATGTAACAAAAAGGCTGGCATGTCTCTCAATGATATTAGTGGTTTGGATCATAGTTGGAGGACCTTTTAATACATATTATTTAATTTGGAATTTAATATTAGCCTGGATTCCTATGATTTTTGCGCTGATATTTAAAAAAAATATAGGAAAAGGATTTTCCCGGAGTAGAAATATTATTGTTTTATTTTCAGGTTTAATGTGGTTGTTCTTTTTTCCTAATGCAGTATATATAATTACAGATTATATTCATTTGAGCAATGACATATTTTATTATTCAAATTCCGATTATATATCCTATCTGGGAAAAAGAAAAAAAATATATAATCTTGATTCTCTTCCATGGAACAATTTTTTTTCAATTTCTTTTGCGGTTTTTTTGGGATGCGCTCTGAGTGTCCTTTCCCTCTATATTTTCCATACATATATTGAAAAAAAGGGAGGGAAAAGGAACGGATGGATTTTTGTAACTGTTGTTCATCTACTCAGTGGGTATGCTATATATTTAGGTAGGTTCATACGATTTAATTCCTGGGATGTAATTTTTAAACCTCTGTCATTATTTAAATTTTTATTTTTAGATATGGATAAAGTAGCTATTACCTTTACATTTTATTTCTTTTTATTGAGTCTGTTTATATATGGTATCTTTTATTTGTTCATATATATCGCAAAAACAGACGAGAAGCATTAAATAAATTAAAGTTTTTACTGATCTGTAGGAAAGACAGCTATGGTTAAAGAATCAAATGTTCTTAATAAATAGATGATATAAAACAATCGGTATAAACAAAGGAATTATTAGATTATAAGAGGTTTTTAAAATTATTTTTATGTTATTATCAGCATATAGTGTATATATATCCTAAGGAGAAAGATAATAAACTGGTAATAGGGGGATCCTTATGTTAAAGGAATTTAAAAAATTTGCCTTGAGGGGCAATGTGTTAGATTTAGCGATAGGGGTTGTTATAGGCGGAGCCTTCGGTAAAATTGTAACATCCCTGGTGAATGATATTATCATGCCTATTATGGGCCTTATAGTCGGGGGGGTTAATTTTACTGCGCTTGAATACATTATCGGTACTAAAAGGGAGGAACCGATAATAATAAAATATGGAGAATTTATTCAATCCGCAATTGATTTTTTAATTATTGCGTTTTCTATATTTTTATTTATAAAAATTATCACTTCTTTTAAAAAGAAAAAAGAAGAAGCTCCGGAAACACCGCCGGAACCGACAAAAGAGGAAGTTTTGTTAGGGGAAATAAGGGACATTTTAAAGCAGGGGAAATAGGTTGCCTATCATAGAACTTAAAAATAACAGTGGATTTGTTTATTTCATGGAGATGATTGCATGTTTTTTATTTTTGGCGTATCAACTAAAAAAGATAAACTGGACTTCAACCAAAATATGATTTGCCCAAGTTGTGGAAGATACGGACGTTATGAGGTTACCGTAGAATATACATGTTTCAGTCTGTTTTTTATACCTATCTTGAAATGGGATAAAAAATACTATGTTAAAAATAGCTGTTGTGGCAGCATTTATTTGATTAGCAATAATATTGGCGATAAAATATCCGGGGGTGGGAATGTAAATTTAATGGAAAAAGATCTAAAATTAGTTCGAAGGGGAAAAGTTTACTCTATCAAACAATGTGAAAACTGTGGTTTTAAAACAGATGATGATTTTCAATATTGTCCTAAATGCGGGGCTGTTTTAAATGGGAACGAACATAAAAGACAGTAAAAAGTTTTGAAATAAATTCAAAAGTAGAATCTATAATTATAGGCCGATAGATTCTACTTTTGTTTATTATATAAATTAAACGGATATGACTTAATCTATAATTTTGTATACCTCAACTAAATAATAAAAAAAATGATCAAAATAGCAGTCAATTTATTTTAGAGTATCTAAGAAATTTTTGAGCAATTTGGCGGTAGTTCCCCAGATAATATGATTTTTATATTTATAAAAGTAAAGCGGGTATATACCTGTTTTCCATCTATATGCTTTCCCTTTTTGTATCAAGTGAAATGGAAAGTCCTGAGGGGGACTCAGATTAATTGTCATATTGCTTAACAGGGGATCTTGGTTTAGTAAGGCATCAATTGGGACAGAGAATATAGACGCGACCTCATGTTTATTGAATTCAATGGAATCAAATTTTACATCATGAAGAATTCCACAGAAAGAATATATAATCATATTGGATGGAGTGACCAAACATGCTAATTTACTTATAATTTCAATATTATTTTTAGATACATTTAATTCCTCACAGGTTTCTCGCATGGCACAACCCAGAGCATCCTCGTTTTTTTCAATTTTGCCTCCCGGGAAACATATTTCACCTGGTTGATTGTTGAGGGATAAGGCCCTGACTTCGAAGAGTATATGGAGCTCATTGCTTACTTTGATTATAGGGATAACAATTGCAGATTGGAGGGTGGAGTCCAGAATTGAAAATTGTTTGTTTTCAAGTGTTTTTCTGATTAATGAAATATCCATATTACAAGTCTCCCTTCATTGATTGACACTATAACCATTATAACATGTTATTTTTAAAATATAGGTAATCAATCGAAATAATATAGAGTATCCGTATCCCTATCCAAGATAAAGTTATAATTATGTTATAATTAAGGAAATTTACATAGTATAAACTTTTTAAATTAGAAGATTGAGAGGGTGGTTATATGTATAATGATATCCATGAAATATTATTTACGGAGGAAGAAATTTTTGAAAAGGTGAAATATTTGGGCAAACAAATATCACAGGATTATAATAAAAACGATGAGATAGTTGTAGTGGGAGTGCTTAAGGGCGCAAGCGTTTTTATGGCAGATTTAATACGTCAAATAGATATACCGGTTTATATTGATTTTATGGCTGTTTCGAGCTACGGATATTCTACGGAGAGTTCCGGCATAGTCAGAATATTGAAAGATTTAGATTTTGAAATTGAGGGGAGAAATGTTTTAATAGTAGAAGATATTATAGATACCGGACTTACATTAAAATATTTAACGGATAATCTGAGATCCAGAAATGTTAAAAGTTTAAAAATATGCACGTTGCTGGATAAACCTGAGAGAAGAAAATGTAATTTAGATATTGACTACATAGGATTTGAAATTCCGGACAAATTTGTTGTAGGTTATGGGATTGATTATTGTGAGAGATATAGGAATTTACCCTATGTAGCGGTTATAAAAGAATAGCTGTCGGAAAAATTATTCCTTGTCCGGTAAAATATCAATAAATTAACATGTTTTTTAAAAGTTTAAATATTGATTTGTATAAAAATATAAATAATTATTAATACTATAATTAGCTTATATTTTTGGGAGGGATAATTTTGGCTGATGTAAATTTTGAAATGATAAAGGATAGATTTATTAACGCCGATTTAGATGAAAAGATTGAAATTTATACAACAACTACCGGTCTGACAGTTGAACAGTTCAAGGAGCTGTTAAGGCATTTTCCTTTACAGCATTTAGATAAGTTAGAGAGAGCCATGGGGTAATTTAAAAAAATTGTATCGGGCCACGGAAATTATCTTCCGTGGTTATATTTTTTCATTAAATACCCGGATTATTCGGTCATGGTATAAATTAACCGTTATTGGAAAAAATGAAGGTATATGGTTGATATATCAATGTAATTTGAATTTCAATAATGTGGGAGAGTTAATAATGGAAAAAATTAATTCAGTGTTCAGATCTGCAATCGGCCGAATAAGAGGGCAGAAAGGAGATAGGGCCAATAGTTTTCGGTTTAAAAAGTATTATTTGAGAACCCAAAATGGTGATAGGGGTGCATTTGCAAAGATACTTGATTATTTAGTATCGAGAATAATTATACCGGTCATATTATTTTTATTTTTATACTTGAAAACGGATAAATTATATTTATCTACTTTTATTGCATTGGTTGTGGGGGCTGTATTTTATGTCATGGGTATGAGGAACGGAATTCGCAGGTTTCAACAAATTAAGGAACAAAAGAGACGATATGTCGCGAGTCAAAAGATTTACAATGAAATTATGAATAAAACGACAGGTGAAATGGGGGACTATATTCAGGAGGTATTTGCTCCTATGGGTTTTAACCAATTTGAATTTATTAGAGGTGCTCAAAAATATATATTATTAAAATCCTTATATAAGGGTAATAAAGTTATAATACAGTTCGATATATATAGAAAAGGTTTTGATGTAGAATTGAAAGAAGTAAAAGAATTCATTTATACTATGGCCGATAATAAAATGAAAAAGGGAATTTTGATCACTGCATCGGATTTTACAAAGGACAGTTATGATTTTATAAATAAATTGAGCAAAAATTATACCTTGTTGCTCATCAACAGGGAAAAATTATTAAAAATAATTGAACAAAATGGTTTATTTCCTGATGAGGAAGAAATAGATGAAATAATTGAAAGTAAAATAAGCAAGAAAGAAAACAGATTAGATGAATATAAAAAAATAATTTTATCTAAAAGTAAAATCAGGGGATATATAATATTAGCTCTATACCTAATATTAACAGCTTGGTATACTCCCTATATAATTTATTATATGATTGCAGCCGGTTTTATCATGGCCTTAGCTTTTATTACTTTTATATTTAATATTGGATATAATTCTGAAATGGAGAAAGATAAATCGATGGATTTCAGGGAATTATTGAAGAATATGTAGTTGATATATTATTTTTTCCGGAATAGGCGGTACAAATACTTTCGATATATTTGTTTGATTTTTAATATGAAAACACATATAATACTACTTAATATATCAAAAATTACCGAAGGGGGAATTATTATGAAAAAAAATATGCTTCCGGCCGCTTTATCAAATAGACATATTCACTTAACTGAGGAAGATATTGAAATACTATTTGGTAGAGATTATGATTTAGTTAAACTCAGGGATTTATCGCAACCGGGGCAATATGCATGTGAAGAAAAAATAGACTTGGTTGGGCCTAAGGGTACTATTAAAGGAGTTAGGGTTCTGGGCCCGGCAAGGACAAAAACACAGGTGGAGATTTCTTTAGCAGACGGTTTTACCTTGGGTATTGTTCCTCCGGTAAAAGATTCGGGGGATGTCACGGGGAGCCCGGGGATTAAAATAGTAGGGCCAAAGGGAGAATTGGAAATTCAGGAAGGGTTGATTGCCGCGGCAAGGCATATACATATCAATCCCGATGATGCGGAAGCGTTTGGCGTGGTAGATGGTCAAAGGGTAAAGGTCAGAACATTTGGATTCAGGGCCCTTATATTTGAAAATGTTTTAATAAGGCTTGGGGATACATCTGTTCTTGAAATGCACGTTGACATAGAAGAGGGCAATGCTGCCGGGCTTAAAAACGGTGATTTGGTGGAGTTAATTGTAGATTAATTTAAAAAATAGAGGTTGAGGACGGGCAAATTTTCTGTCTGTCCTCAATTAATTATACACCGATTTGGGGGAAATGAGAGTGGATATAGCAAAATATATAGATCATGCCGTACTGAAACCTGAAACAACTGAAATAGAGGTTAAAAAGGCATGTGAAGAAGCAAAAAAATATGGTTTTTATTCCGTATGTGTGAATGGGGCAAATGTTGCATTTGCGTGTGAACAGTTAAAAGGGACCGATATAAAAGTAGCTGCTGTTATAGGGTTTCCCTTGGGGGCCGTTACTTCTGAGGTTAAAGTCTTTGAAGCTAAAAATGTTATAGATAATGGCGCCGAAGAGATAGATATGGTAATCAACATCGGAGCGCTCAAAGGAGGAAATACCGAAAAGGTTTTAAATGATATAAGATCCGTAGTCGATGTCGCGAAAGATCGGGCTATAGTTAAGGTGATAATTGAAACTTGTTTATTGACCGATAAGGAAAAGATATTGGTTTGCAAGTTAGCCAAAAAAGCGGGAGCCGACTTTGTTAAGACCTCTACCGGTTTCAACATAGGTGGTGCGGCCATAGAAGACGTAAGACTTATGAGGGAGGCCGTAGGACCGGGAATGGGTATAAAGGCTTCCGGCGGAATCGGAGATTTTAAAACCGCTTTGGCTATGATAGAGGCGGGGGCTACAAGAATTGGTGCCGGTGCATCGGTAGATATAATTAAATTTAAACAATGATGATGGATGATGATATATTAAACAAGCTTAATATCGAAATACCTAATAGAGAAGATGCTTTTTCCTATAGTCATGGGTGGAGGATTCACCGGTGGCGGAGGCGGTACAGGCGGATTTTAAATAAAAATACAATGGGGGGTTTGTACGATGAAGGCTTTGGTTATTTTAGGTAGCCCGAGGGTTAACATGAATACGGATACCTTGTTAAATGAAATAATTAAAGGGTTGCAATCACAAAATGCAGAGGTAGAAAAAATAATGTTAGGCCGGTTGAAATTTGACCCCTGTATTGCATGTGATGTCTGTGCTAAAACGGGGCATTGTTATAAACAAGATGATTTGACAAGTATTTATGATAAATTTAATAATTCCGATATTATAGTCATCGGTTCACCGATGTATTTTAATTCGGTAACGGCCATAACAAAGGCCATGGTCGATAGGTGCCAGTCTTTTTGGTCCAGTAAATATAAATTAAATCAATCTTCTATAGATAGAAACAGAAAAAGAAAAGGTATGTTTGTAGGCGTGGGTGGAGCAAAATATACAGATCCGGAGAGAGGTTTTATTGGGGCCACGGTGGTAATGGAATTATTTTTTAAGGCGATCAATGCCGAATATATGTATAACATGCTTGTAGATAACACGGATGAAACATTTGTGGGTGATAGCGAGGGAGTGCTTAAAGAGGCATATGAAATGGGTGTCAAACTTGCAAACTAAAAAATCTTGAATTGTGTCACTCCGAATATAACTGAGCATAACGAAGAATCTGTGATATGTTGAAAACACGAGATTCTTCGCTTTGTTCAGGTAGCAATTTTCACATAATCTGCTGCTCTTGGTTCGTTTATTACACATTAAATCTGAACAGTATAACGTCTCCATCCTGTATTACATATTCCTTGCCCTCTAATCTTATAAGGCCTTTTTCCCTGGTTGCGGCATTGCTTCCATGCCTTACTAGGTCCTCGAAGGTAACAACTTCGGCACGTATGAATCCCTTTTCAAAATCCGTATGAATTTTACCCGCCGCTTCCGGTGCTTTAGTTCCTTTTTTGATTGTCCAGGCTCTTATTTCTCTTGATTCAGTGGTCAAAAAACTTATCAACCCCAGAAGGGAATAACAGGCTTGAATTAAGCGTTCCAAGCTTGATTGATTTAACTTTAATTCTTCTAAAAAAAATTGCTTTTCATCTTCGTCTAATTCAGCTATTTCAGCTTCGATTTTAGCACATATAACAACAACTTCAGCATTTTCATCTTTGGCAAATTTTTTCAGTGTTTGTACATGTGGGTTGTTTGCTCCATCATTTGAAATATCGTTTTCGGAAATATTTGCTACATAGATTACGGGTTTCAAGGATAGCAGATCAAAGGTTTTCAATATTTTGGTCTCATTTTCGGTACAGTCTAAAGCTCTAACGGATGTTCCCTTTTCTAACATGGCCTTCAGCCTTTTTAAAAGTTCAAGTTCTGTTGCTAAACTTTTATCCCCTTTGAATAGTTTTTCAGTTTTTTCGATTCTTTTTTCAACCATCTCCAGATCTGAAAAGATCAGTTCAAGATTAACTGTCTCAATATCTCTTAGAGGATCTATATCTTCGCCGACATGAGTAATATCGGGATCCTCGAAACATCTGACAACATGGACAACAGAAGATACTTCGCAAATATGGGATAAAAATTTATTTCCCAATCCTTCTCCCTTATATGCATCTTTTACCAGACCCGCAATATCATAGAATTTAACTGTGGCAGGAGTCATTTTTTCAAACCCGTATATGTTTTTTAAAACATCTAATCTATAATCCGGCACAGGTACTATTCCAATGTTGGGCTCTATAGTACAAAAAGGATAATTGGCCGATTCTACCCCTGCTGTTGTAATCGCGTTAAACAATGTGCTTTTTCCAACATTAGGTAAACCGATAATGCCAAGTTTCATTAAAATCTTCTCCTCTATATTAAATATATATTTTAATTGATGTTAAAAATAAGTACAATTCAAATTATACAATATTTCTTATTTATTGGCAATGAATGAAAATTTTATGAATTTAAATAAAGTTTTTAAAATGGATTTATAAGGATATATAGAATAAAAAGTGGAATTTAATTATGTTAATCAATAGAAAATAGTGAAAAATATAGTTTAATAAAAAGAAATATAAGAGAAACAATATATACAGGAGGTGATACTTTGAAAAATAAAAGTATAATTTTAACAATCTGTATATTATTGATTATATCCTTGATAGCCGGATGCAGGCCGGCTCAAAGACCGGAACCGCGTACAACGCCGGCCCCCGATCAACAAGGCATAGATAGGGATGGGGTTACGGATGGAAACAATGTTCCGGGGACGGGTTTGGAAGAATCCGGGGATAATAAAATGCTTACAGATAATAATAGGCCCATTACGGATAATAGAACCACCACGGATAATATGAGCGAAAGGGCCGATAGAATTGTAAGAGAGGTAGAAAGCGTAGATGATGTTAGAAGGGCTGCAGTAGTTATTACAGAAGGTACTGCATTGGTGGGTATAGATTTAACTTCCGGAACTAAGGGTGAATTAAATAGCCAAATTAAACGAGATGTGGAAAACGCGGTTAAGAGGGCCGACAGAGATATAACCAAGGTCAGTGTAACCGCAGACCCGGACATATTCACGAGAATAGAAAACATTGCTGGAGATATAGGTGAAGGCCGTCCGTTGAGCGGATTTGGCACTGAAATAAAGGAAATTATGAGAAGAATAACACCGGGCACATAAGAAATTCTTAGTTTTAAGGTAGTTTTAACTCCTATAAGATACGGAATTTTATGGTTATATTTGCGGGTGATATTCTTATAGACGATACTCTGTGAATATATTTAGATTCATAAATTTTTCATATGCTGTCTGCGGAAATAAAAGTATTAAAATTGCATACTATCAAATAGGAGAAAAATGAATAAAGACAAATTTCTCTCGTCTTTATTCATTTTTTATTTGTTTTTATTTATTACTTATTAAACTAAATTTGTTTGAAAAAGTACAATTCCCGACTTTTAAATGTGGTTTAAATGTAATATAATATAACGTATCAGTTTAAAAACACGATTGGGTTTTTATGGAGGAAGGTGGTTTAATGAATCCGGTGGCTTTTAGAATTTTTGGAATAGAAGTAGCTTGGTACGGTATCCTGATTTCTTTAGGTATATTGTTTGGAATTCTAATAGCTACTCATAGAGCCAAAAAGGAGGGTTTATACGCTGATATCATAATGGATCTGGCACTTGTAACAGTACCGGCTGCGATTATCGGTTCCAGGGTATATTATGTTTTATTCAGTTGGGAATTTTACAGACAAAATCCCGGGGAAATTCTTAATATAAGGCAGGGTGGATTGGCCATACATGGTGCCATCATCGCGGGAGTATTGGTGGGGTACCTATTTTGCCGTCATAAAAAGGTTGGATTTTGGACTCTTGCAGATGTATGCGCTCCAAGCATTATATTAGGGCAAGCTATCGGAAGGTGGGGCAATTTTATCAATCAAGAGGCACATGGCGGTCCTACGAACTTGCCTTGGGGTATAGAGATTAACGGTATAAAGGTACATCCTACATTTTTATACGAATCATTATGGAATTTTGGAGTGTTTGGTTTTTTGCTGTATTATTCTAACAAGAAAAAATATAAGGGACAGGTATTTATTTTTTATTTAATTTTATATTCTATTGCCAGATACCTTATAGAGGGTTTAAGAACCGATAGTTTGATGTTGGGTTCTTTTAGGGTTGCACAGCTGATAAGCATATTTAGTATTGTTATTGCTGTTGCCGTGGATTTAATTAAGAGAAAGCAAAATAGTTAAATATATAGTTAAATTTCATAAGATATTATATTTGTAATTTAAAATACAATATATATATTGAGTATAGACAAATTTGCACATAAAATTTGATTTATGTGATTAAAACGAGCAATTGGGAGAAAAAAACAGTAAATGTCTAATAATACTACATTATTTAATTTAATTTTATTTGACAAATCTTGTATATTTGAATAAAATTTGATTACAGCTAATCCGATACGAGATTAAGCAAACTGAATGACGGTTAAGATTGAGGTGGAAAAGATGCTAAAGAATGAAATTGAGCGCCTTCAAAACATGTTAAACAGTGCTATTGAGGGCAATCAAGATGAAGAATTAATATATGATTTAAGCATTCAACTGGACGAATTGATAGTGAGCTATTATAAGGAGATAGAATTAAAGGTTAGCTAGGAATACCGGCAACCGATAATTTAAAAAATTATATATAATAAAAAATTTAACTTAGGTACATACCAAGATTAAATATTAAACGAAATTGTTAAGGAATTAACTATACTTAAAATTTAGATAGTTAATTACAAAATTTAAATTAAAATTATACTAAATATATAAATATATTAGATAATTGATTGCAACTGCTACTATGTGGCAGTTTTTTTATTTTTTAAAAAATAATTTTAAATTTAGAAGGATTTTAGGAAAAATAATAGAATTAGTATGTAAAAGTGGTACAAAGTGGTATGTAGTGGGTTGAAAGTCCATAAGGATGGGATAAAAATGTTTATTGGAGAATATTGCCATTCGGTTGATGTTAAGGGGAGAGTGAGTATCCCGGCAAAATTTAGAGAGGAATTGGGAGAAAATTTTATCCTTACAAAAGGGTTAGATAATTGTTTATTTATATATTCCATGGGTGAATGGGACATATTGGAAAGTAAATTGAAACAATTACCGTTGACTAATAGGGATGCGAGAGCTTTTGTGAGATTCTTTTTTTCAGGTGCGACCGAATGCGAATTGGATGGCCAGGGAAGAATAAGGATTGCAAATAATCTGAGAGAACATGCTAATTTGGAGAAAGAAGCAGTAATTATAGGAGTAGGTACAAGGGTAGAGATTTGGAGCAATCATGAGTGGCAAAGATATAACAGCGATGATAATTTAAGTTACGATGAAATAGCAGGCAAGATGGCAGAATTAGGCATCTAATAAATGAAGGTGGTAAAATGGAGTTTAAACATGTACCTGTGTTATTAGAAGAATGCATTGAAAATTTAAATATTAAAAAAGATGGTATCTATGTAGACGGAACATTAGGAGGCGCGGGCCATTCCGGTGAAATTGCAAAACGCCTGAATAAGGACGGATTGTTGATTGGAATTGATCGGGACGAGAATGCAATCGAAGCAGCTGCGGAAATCCTGACCGATGTAATGTGTAAGGTCAGGCTGCTCAGAGATAATTTTAGCAATTTAAAATATATATTAGAGGATCTCGGAATAGAGAGCTTTGATGGGCTTTTATTGGACTTGGGAGTATCATCACATCAGTTGGATGATATTGAACGGGGTTTTTCTTATATGCATGATGCCCCTCTGGATATGAGAATGGATAATAGAAATAACTTAACAGCCGGGGACGTAATCAATAACTATTCGGAAAGGGATCTGGAACAAATTATTAAAAATTATGGGGAAGAAAGATGGGCAAAGCGTATAGCTCAATTTATTGTAAAATTTAGAACGGACGAAGAGATTATTACTACTTATCAATTAGTTGATATTATCAAGAAGGCAATTCCAAAAGGGGCTCGTATAAAAGGCCCGCATCCGGCTAAACGAACCTTTCAGGCTGTACGAATTGAGGTCAACAAAGAACTGGACATCATTGGAGAAACTATAGAGTCGGCCGTTGAAAGATTAAGTATTGGCGGAAGGATCTGTGTGATTACATTTCATTCCCTGGAGGATCGAATTGTAAAAAATACCTTCAGATCTTTGGCAAATCCCTGTGTTTGTCCGCAGGAATTTCCGATCTGTCAATGCAATAATAAGCCGAAAATTAGAATAATCACACGTAAACCGATAGTACCCACGGAAAAAGAACTCGAAATAAATCCGAGGTCAAGGAGTGCAAAATTGCGTGTGGCGGAAAAGATATAGATAAGTTCTAAAGTTGAGAAGGGGTGAATAAAATTGGTATTAGCTCGGGAAGAATCCATTTATACAAATGAACAAATAAAAAAGGAAAAACAGTTTTCTGTTCACAAAAAAAGGCGAAAAAGTTATATGTTCGAGAAAATTGTTGTAATGGCAGTTGTTGGCGTTGTGTTCGTATGCAGCATGCTAATTTTAACGAGATTTACAGCCATCACTGAGGTCAGGTATAGTGTGGATAATTTAGAAAAACAAATTGAAAGACTGGAAACTGAAAAAACAAAATTAAGGATAGAGGTAGAAAAGGTTTTGAAATCCGGATGGATAGAGGATGAAGCAAAAACCAGATTACAAATGGATTATCCGACTGCCGAGCAGGTAATAGGTATAAATGTTAACCCGGCAAAAGTTGCAATGTTAACGGGCGAAATAAATAAACAAAATTATGATGATTCTGCCAAAGTAGGAGAGAGCAAAAATATATATGCTTTTTTTAAAAAACTGATCAGCTATACAAAAATTTAGAGGGGGAATATGAGTGTCTCAGCCCGGTATGTCCAGCAAAAAAAGACTTATAGTCATGTTTTTACTTGTATCTATGGTACTATTTGCGCTTATAGTGCGATTAGGATGGATACAGATAGTAAGGGGAGAAAAATACAAGGAACTGGCTAATAAGTATCAAACAAGAGATATTCCCATACCTGCGAAACGTGGAATAATTTATGATAGAAATGGGAAAGAATTAGCTATAAGTGCAAGTACAAGCACAATATGGGTACATCCCAGCGAGGTTGAAGAACCTGAAAAAACAGCTTCAATTTTATCAAATATTTTGGAACTTGAAGAAGAGGCGATATTAAAAAAGGTAAAATCTAATCAGTCTATAGTATCTATTGCGCTTTATGTTGATGATGAGCCCGCAAAAGCAATCATAAAGGAAAATCTGAAAGGGATTTCGGTTTCTGAAAGCAATAAAAGATATTATCCTTATGGAAATTTTGCTGCATATGTTTTAGGGCATACAAACATTGATAATCACGGGATTGCCGGTATAGAATTAGAATATGATAAATATTTAAGCGGAATACCGGGCCGTTGGATTAAAAACACTGATGGGAAAGGCAGACAGTTATCTTTTAGCACCGAAAAATATTATCAGCCGGAGGACGGGCTCAATGTTGTACTTACAATAGATGAAGTTATACAGCATTTTGCTGAAAAAGCCGTTCAAAACGCGTTGGAAATTCATAAGGCAAAGCGAGTATATGTGGTTGTGATGGATGTTAAAACTGCGGAAATATTGGCTATGGCCGTCAAACCTGATTATGACCCCAATTCTCCGCGGGTACCTTTAGATGAAAATCTGAAAAAAGAAATAGAAACGATGGATAAGGACAAACAATTGGAAGCACTGTTTGCAATGTGGAGAAATCCTGTGATCAATGATACATATGAACCCGGCTCTACTTTTAAACTGATTACCACATCTGCTGCCTTAGAGGAAGGGGTGGCTACACCAAACAGTATTTTTGTAGGCAGCGGGCATATAATGGTAGCCGGAAGAAGAATCCGGTGTTGGAGATGGTATAATCCACATGGTGCTCAAACATTGGTGGAAGCGATAAAAAATTCATGTAATCCGGTGTTTGTTGAATTGGGTCAGAGGATGGGTGCACGAACATTTTATAATTATATAGACGGTTTTGGGTTTTCCGATGTTACGGGAATAGATCTTCCTGGAGAAAGAAAATCAATTATGTATGATATAGATAATGTTGGACCGGTAGAATTGGCGACAATTTCCTTTGGACAGAGTATTTCTATAACACCTATTCAGCTTGTCAATGCTGTGGCAGCTATTGCGAATGATGGAAAATTGATGAAACCGCATTTAGTAAAAGAATTAACAGATGCGGACGGTAATGTAGTTCATCGGTTTGAAGAAACAATGGTTAGACAGGTTGTTTCGGAAAAAACTTCAAAGATGATGAGGGATATAATGGAGGCTGCTGTTGCTGACGGATCGGGAAATTATGCCTATATTCCGGGATATAGGGTGGGAGGTAAAACCGGTACGGCTCAAAAAGTTGTCGGTAAGGGCTATGCACAGGGTTTATATGTGTCTTCATTTGCCGGTATAGCACCGGTAGATGATCCTAAGTTGGCTGTTTTGGCAATTGTTGACGAACCGGGGGGCTTTAGTACTTATGGAAGTATGACGGCAGCTCCGATTGTTAAGGAAATATTAGAGGATTCGTTGAGATATTTAGATGTCAGTCCCAGATATACGGATAAGGAAGAAGAGGAATTCGTCAGAAAAGAAGTGGTGTTGCCGGAGGTTAGAAATATCACTGTCAAGGAAGCTTCTAGGATATTAATCGATAACAATTTACAGTTTAATACGGAGCCGGAGTATTATGCGGATGAAAATGCTATAGTTGTAGATATGTTTCCAAAACCGGGTGCAAAAATTCCTGAGAAATCCATTGTACTTTTATATACAAAACCTAATGAAAATATTCCCTCTTCTGTAGAGATTCCGGATTTGAGGGGCAAAACTATCAGAGAAGCAAATATTATTTTAAATAATTTAGGTTTGAGATTAAAAATTAGCGGTAGCGGTTTAGCATTTGGTCAATATCCCGAGGCAGGGATAACTGTGGAGTCAGGTACAATAATAAGTGTAGAATTTAAGCCCGAACAAACACAATAGGAGTATAATATATAATATAGATAAATAGTCTGAATATTTAATAAGAGACGTATTTTATGTATTTTTTATTAAACATGATGGTCGGTTATCTGTAATATACAAAAAAAGGGCAACTAAAATTAAAGAGAAAACTTTAATTTTAGTTGCCTTTTAAAAATTCGTACAGGTATTAACAGTGGTAGGAGGAAAGATATGTTTTTGAGAGATATTCTTAATAAGATTAAAATTAAAAAGGTTGTTGGGGATGTAGATATAAATATTAAGGATATACAACATTATTCACCATTTGTAACTAAAGGCAGTTTATTCATATGCATAGAGGGATTTAAAACTGACGGGCAATTATATATAAAAGAAGCAATCAATAGGGGCGCCGTGGCAATCATTTCCGAAAAAGAAACAGAAGTTGATGGGTTAACTGTGATTCAAGTTGAAAATGCAAGAAGAACAATGTCCTCAATTGCGAATTATTTTTATAATGAACCTACAAAAAAAATGCGTTTAATAGGTATAACGGGAACAAACGGCAAGACTTCCATCACATATATGGTAAAAAGTATTTTTGAATTCTGTGGCAAAAAAATTGGCCTTATCGGTACAATATCCAACTGGATTGGAGATATAAAAATTGAGGCCATACGAACTACGCCGGAATCCTTGGATCTGCAGAGGATATTTTCGCGAATGTTACGGTATTCTATAGATACGTGTGTTATGGAGGTTTCTTCCCATGCTTTAGAATTAGGGAGGGTAGACGACTGTACATATGGTATCGGTTTATTTACTAATTTGAGTCCGGAACACTTGGATTTTCATATTAATATGGAAAATTATAGAGATGCAAAGAAAAAGTTGTTTTATAAAACAACTTTATATAATATCATCAATATTGATGATTTTCATGGAAAGGTTATAATGGAACAGATTAAAGACATCGAAACACCTTTATTGACATTTGGTGTTAAAGAAAAAGCGGATATATATGCTACCGATATAGATATGAACATTAAAGGAGTGCGTTTTAACATTAATATGCCAAAGGGCATGGTATATGTTGATGTTAAAATACCGGGTATGTTTACTGTCTATAATGTAATGGCGGCGGCAGCAGTCTGTTATTGTTTGGGTATCGATATAGATAAAATAGGCAGGGCATTAAATAATATGGAAAGTATACCCGGGCGTTTTGAGGTGATTAAAGAAATAGAGGATTTTGTAATAATAGTTGATTATGCTCATACGCCGGATGCACTTGAAAATGTGCTTAAATCGGCCAAAATGTTTGCAAAAAATCGAATAATAACGGTCTTTGGTTGTGGCGGAGACAGGGATAAAAATAAAAGGGCCATAATGGGGGAAATATCCGGCAGATTTAGCGATTATACTATCGTGACTTCTGATAATCCAAGGACGGAGGAACCGTTAAGCATAATGAAAATGATAGAAAAAGGTGTAGTTAAGGTAACCGATAAATATAATATGATTGAAGACAGAAAAACCGCTATACAATATGCTGTCAAAATGGCCGCCGGTGATGATATAATTATTATTGCAGGTAAAGGTCATGAAGCGACACAAACTATAGGCAATAAGATATTACCTTTTGATGATTACAAAATAGCATTACAGATAGTTAGGGAGGAAAGGTCGATATGATTGAACAGAATATAATCGCCATTGCAAAGGCATGTAATGGGGTTATAATCAATAGAGGCAACATAGAAACGGTTAATGAAATATCCACCGACACTCGTACCCTTAAAAAGGGTAACCTTTTTGTCCCTTTAATGGGTGAAAATTTTGATGGCCATATATTTATCGGGGAGGCCATAAAAAAAGGGGCTAGTGCTATATTAGTTCAAGAGGACAGGAAGGGAAATATAATTGATGCGGATGGAGTAAATATTATACAAGTAGAGGATACTTTAAAGGCACTAACTCAAATAGCCCGTTATTATAAAAACTTGTTTGATATTCCATTTATAGGAATTACGGGAAGTGTGGGAAAGACAACTGCTAAGGATTTGATAGCGGGTGTTTTGTCCGGAAAATATAATGTGCATAAAAATATCGGTAATCTCAATAATGAAATCGGGCTGCCCATTACATTATTTAATTTGGAACATCATCATGACATTTCCGTATTGGAAATGGGCATGTCCTCTTATGGAGAAATATTAAATTTAGTAAATGTTGTACATCCTAATATTGCTATAATAACAAATATAGGGGTTTCTCATATCAAATATTTTGGTAGCAAAGGAAATATTATGAAAGCAAAGATGGAGATTACGGCTAATTTAAAAAATGGAGATTATTTATTAGTCAATGGAGACGATGAATATCTAAAAAATATAGACAGAAAAGATAGGGGTTATAATATTATTTTTTATGGTTTATCTTCGCACAATGATTTTTATCCCATAGATGTTAAAAATTTAGGAGCAGGGGGAAGCAGTTTTACCATGGATGTGGGGGGTAAACTTGCACGATTTAAAATAAAACAGCTCGGTTTGCACAATGTGTATAGCGGATTAGCTGCAATATGGATTGCTACCGGATATGGCATGACCCCGGAAGAGATACAAAATGGATTAAACAATTTTGAGTTATCCGGAATGAGATTAGAGGTAATAAATAAGAACAATATAAAAATTATCGATGATACATATAATGCCAGTCCCGACTCTATGAAGGCAGCCATAGATGTTTTGGAAAGTGTGGAGGCCGGAAGGAAAATTGCAGTACTGGGTAATATGTTTGAATTGGGCAATTTTTCCGAAAAGGGCCACAAAGAAGTGGGAGAGTACTTGGCTGATAAAAAAATTGATCTACTGGTTACCGTAGGAGAAATGGCATATTGGATATCTTCGGAAGCCGAAAAGAAGGGATTTAAAAAAGAGAGTATATTTGCGGTTTCTACTAATGAGGATGCTATTAATATATTGAGGCGGAACGTGCGAGATGATGATGCTGTTCTGATAAAGGGTTCCAGGGGCATGATTATGGAGGAAATCGTAAATTTTTTACAAGAGGGGAGCTAATTAAATGACATTAGAAAGTAGGCAGATTATATATACAATTATCATAGGTTTTTTTATCACATTGATTTTGGGGCCATTGATAATTCCTTTTTTAAAAAGACTCAAAGTAGGTCAAACTATAAGGGAGGACGGACCTAAAAGCCATTTGCAAAAAACCGGCACACCCACCATCGGGGGTATTATATTGATTATATCAATAACAATTACTTCTCTCACTTCCGGGTTGTTCAATAGAGATCTGATAGTCGCATTAGGGGCTACATTGATATTTGGATTGATTGGATTTATTGATGATTTTATAAAGGTGGTATTAAAGAGATCCTTAGGATTGAGGGCATATCAAAAATTGGGTTTACAGACTATTGTAGCGGTTTTTTTAGCGGCATATCAGTCTAATGTTTCTGTCATGGGGACTAAGGTAATAGTACCTTTTGTACAGGGCAGTATTTCTATCGGGTCTATCAATATACCGCAGTATTTTGACTTGGGAATTTTATATATACCTTTTGTGGCATTTGTTGTGGTAGCGACTGTAAACAGCGTAAATTTGACCGATGGCCTTGATGGATTAGCTTCAGGGGTAACCCTCATTATTGCTGCTTTTTTTGCGTTATTGGCTATGAACTGGGGATATATCAGTTTGGCTGTTTTTTCGGCTTCGGTAGCGGGAGCGTGTCTGGGGTTTTTGCGGTATAATTCTCATCCGGCACAGGTGTTCATGGGCGATACCGGATCCTTATCATTAGGCGGTGCAATTTCAGCGGTTGCCGTACTTATGAATGTTTCTTTGATCATACCGATAGTCGGAGGGATTTATTTTGTGGAATCCGTGTCGGTTATTTTACAGGTAATTTCATATAAGTTAACTAAAAAACGTATATTTAAAATGAGTCCCCTCCATCACCACTACGAACTCAGCGGATGGGCAGAAACTAAGGTGGTAGTTGTATTTTGGGTAATCACCGTTATTTTATGTTTAGTGGGAATATTAGCTTTAAATTAGGAAAGTTGGTGTATTAATGAATCTAAAGAATAAAAGGGTACTGGTTGTTGGCTTGGCTGTTACCGGTGTACCCTTAGTAAAGGTTTTATGCGACTTAGGGGCCGATGTAATTGTAAATGACCTAAAGGATGAGAAAAACCTGAGGGACAGTATCGATAAGTTATCAAATTTAAATGTGGATTATGTATTGGGAAAACATCCGCAGGCCATAGATTCATTAGGGCATATTGATTTGATGGTAATCTCGCCGGGGGTACCTCTCGAAATACCCTTTATACAGGAAATAAAAAACAGGGGTATAGAAATTATTGGCGAAATAGAACTGGCATATAGATTATCAAAAGGGCATATTATAGCTATTACAGGGACCAACGGTAAAACTACTACGACTGCTTTGGTTGGAGAAATTTTTAAAAATGCCGGAAAAAATACACATATAGTCGGTAATATCGGTATAGCTTTTATATGTAAGGCTTTGGAAACAAAAGAAGACGATATAGTTGTAATAGAAGTCAGCAGTTTTCAATTGGAGAGTATAGTTGATTTTCATCCACAGGTTGCAGCATTTCTCAATTTAACCCAGGATCATTTAAATCGGCACAGAACCATGGCTAATTACGAAACAGCGAAACTTAATTTATTTAAAAATCAAACTAAAAAAGATTTCGTGATAATAAACTATGATGATTTGAGGGTACGGGAGATTACAAAAAAACTGAAAGCGGTTAAAATTTATTTCAGTAGAAAAGAGCATCTGGAGCGAGGGGTTTTTGTAATAGATGATAAGGTAGTGTTTGCAAGTGATGGAGATAAAAAAGAAATTATTTCTATAGACGATATATATATTCCCGGCAAACATAATTTGGAAAATGCTTTAGCTGCTATCTCTATTGCTATTGCAATGGATGTAGATATGGAACCTATCATACATACTTTGAAAACTTTCAGGGGTGTGCCCCACCGTGTTGAGGCTGTTGATATGATCGATGGAGTGAAATTCGTCAACGACTCCAAAGCTACTAATGTTGATGCTGCCATTAAAGCGATAGAGGCGATAGATGCACCCATTTTATTATTAGCGGGAGGGTTGGACAAG
Organism: Alkaliphilus sp.; assembly: GCA_023230535.1. GTDB lineage: Bacteria > Bacillota > Clostridia > Peptostreptococcales > Natronincolaceae > JAAZJW01. The sequence continues at coordinate 23,624 of JALNXC010000001.1, forward strand.
GGAACAGGATTTGAGGATTTTATAAATGCTTTTAACGGAAAAGTAAAGCATATGTTTGTATATGGGGAGACAGCACAAAAACTTTTGGAGACAGCCGGCAGATTAAATTTTAATTTTATAACTAAAGTCAATGATTTGGAAGAGGCTGTTGACAATGCCTATAAGATGTCTTCCGATGGCGACACTATATTGCTTTCCCCCGCATGCGCCAGTTGGGATATGTATAAAAGCTTTGAATTGAGAGGCGAACATTTTAAGGATATAGTTGCAAAATTGAGGAGGTAGGCTTATGGCAAGAAAGCAGCCCCAAGATTATATATTGCTCCTTTCGGTAGGAGTGCTGGTTATTATCGGAATTATAATGGTATTCAGTTCAAGTTATTCTTATACACTGGTAAAAATGAATGATGGATATTATTATCTCAAACGAGTATTTATATGGGCGGCGGTGGGAACCTTTGCTATGATATTTTTCTCGAAAATAAATTATTGGCATTGGTCTAAATATGCAAATTTTATTTTTATACTGAGTATAATACTATTAATTTTGGTATTAACCCCCTTGGGTATTGAGAGAAATAATGCAACACGGTGGCTTGGCGCGGGTAAGACGCTCACCTTTATGCCTTCCGATGTCGCAAAATTGGCTGCTATAATATTTATATCTACCAGTATCAGTCGGAAAAAGGAAAAAATGCAGAGTTTTGTACAGGGCTTTTTACCCTATTTATTGATCATGGTTTTATATTTCGGTTTAATTTTTGAGCAACCGGATTTTAGTACCGCTTTTGTATTAGTTGTTATGATTTTTGCAATGGTATTTGTGGGCGGCATGAAACTTTCACATTTTATAGCTTTGGCCACAACCGGTTTACTCGGATTAACCGGAATGTTGACTTTTATTTTTCTCACCGGAAAAGATTATAAGGCCAAAAGGATTACGGCTTTTTTGGATCCTTGGCAGGATTCATCGGATACCGGCTATCAAGTTATACAATCCTTATTGGCATTAGGTTCCGGAGGTATCTTCGGAAGGGGCCTCGGTAGAAGCGTTCAAAAACATTTTTATTTACCGGAGCCGCAGAATGATTTTATATTTGCTATTATAGGTGAAGAGTTAGGTTTTATTGGGGGAACGATTGTTATTATTTTATTTGTTATTTTGATATGGCGGGGAGTGAGGATTGCTATCAATGCACCGGATATACAAGGTTGTATTATGGCTACAGGCATCATCACCATGATAGCCATACAGGTTGTCATAAATATTGCGGTTGCGACGTCATCCATGCCTGTTACAGGTATGGGGCTTCCCTTTATAAGTTATGGCGGAAGTTCCTTGGTTATTTTTATGGCTTCCATAGGGATATTATTAAACATATCTAAACATATAAGTTTGGATAGGAGTTGAGAGTATGAAGGTTATTTTAAGCGGCGGTGGCACGGGCGGGCATATTTATCCTGCCATATCTATTGCTAATAAAGTTAAAGAAAAATATCCTGATGCAGATATATTATTTATAGGTACAGCAGGAGGAATGGAAAGCAATATAGTGCCCAAGGAAGGTTATATGATAAAATTTATCACCGTAAATTATTTAAAAAGGAGATTTTCTTTACATAATATAAAGAGTGCGGCAATGCTTTTCAAGGG
>JALNXC010000002.1 GCA_023230535.1 Alkaliphilus sp.
AAACAGCAAATTCCCCAGATATATCAATTTATGAAATAAAGAAGTTGATGGCAAAATTTAGTAGGAGTTCGGATCTTTTTTACGCAACCGGGGGAGTTCATGTTTGCGCTATATGTAACAATGATGGTATAATATATTTTGAAGAAGATATCGGAAGACATAATGCATTAGATAAAGTGCTGGGAAAGGCATTGATGGAGAATATGAACCTGGGAGATAAAATAATTTTGGCCAGCGGCAGAATTTCTTCCGAAATGTTGACAAAAGCGGTGAAAATGGGCATTACGGTGGTAGTTTCCAGATCTGCCCCAACATCGTCGGCTGTTCATATGGCCAGGGAATTAAATGTAGTCTTGATAGGATTTGCAAGAGAAGAAAAAATGAATATTTATAGTAATTTTTCGAGCTTAAAATTCTAAAGCTGAAATTCAGCCAAGAATCAAAGCCTATGGGTATAAGGGGAAACCCCTATGCCTCCCGTATTTGGAAAGGAAGATATTATGCAGCCTTTTCTCGGGCTGCTTTTTTACTTATTTAACTTCAAGCCAATAATCAAGTATATATGAATTTTAGAATGATAGGGATGTAATAACAACAATAGGAAACTAGGTGATAAAATGAGAGACTCATTTGGGAGAAAAATAAATTATCTCAGAATATCTTTAACGGACAGATGTAATTTTAGATGCATTTATTGTATGCCGGAGGGGGGTATAGAAGATAAATTACGTCATGAGGATATGTTGTCCCTTGAAGAGATATATGTATTGATAAAAGATTTTGTAGAATTGGGGATTGATAAAATCAGGTTTACCGGCGGGGAGCCCTTGGTCAGAAAAGGTGTTGTTGACTTGATAAGTAAAGTAAGCAGGTTGGAAGGGGTCAAGGACTTGACCATGACCACAAATGGCCAATTGTTGAAACATATGGCCAAGCCCTTGAAGGAAGCAGGGTTAAACAGGGTTAATATCAGTTTGGATACATTGGACCCTGTAAAATTTTTAGAAATTACGAGATGCGGAGATCTTAATGCCGTATTAGAAGGCATTGATGAAGCTGTAAATGTAGGTTTAACTCCGGTCAAGATCAATACGGTATTAATTGGCGGGATCAATGACAATGAAATAAGGGATTTAATAGACTTTACCAAAAAAGGTATAGACGTAAGGTTTATAGAATTGATGCCTATAGGGGAGGCCGCCGGTTTTGCCGAGGAAAGGTTTGTTTCCAATGATTTTGTATTAGAGACCGTAGGTGAACTTATTCCCATAGAGAGAGAGGATATATCCTCTCCGGCAACTTATTATGCTCTTCCCGGCGTTAAAGGTAAGGTAGGCCTTATAAATCCTATTACTTGCAAATTTTGTGCTAATTGCAATAGGGTCAGGCTTACATCTACAGGAAAATTAAAACTTTGTTTACATTCGGATAGAGAGATAGATTTAAAATTTGCCTTGAGAAACGACAGAAATATAAAGAAGATCATCAAAAGTTCTATATGGACCAAAGAAGAAAGCCATCATTTAGAAGATGAACAGTATATAATCAGAAATATGAATCAAATAGGGGGATAAATATGGATAGCTTGACTCATTTTAACGAAGACGGTATGGCTCATATGGTAGAAGTTGGGGATAAAGATATAACCAGAAGGACTGCCACAGCCAGGGGGAAAATTATTATGAAGGGCGAGACGCTTCAAAGAATAAAAGACGGATTGATAAAAAAAGGTGATGTATTATCAGTGGCCCAGGTAGGGGGAATAATGGGAGCTAAAAAAACCGGTGAATTGATTCCCATGTGCCATAATATATCCTTAACCGGAGCGGATATCAGATTTCAGTTTATTGATAATGGAGTAGAAGTGGAAGCGGAAGTTAATGCTATGGATAAAACCGGGGTTGAGATGGAAGCATTGACTGCCGTTAGCTTGGCATGTTTAACAATTTATGATATGTGTAAAGCTATAGATAGAGGTATGGAGATTCAGGATATAATGTTGATCAGAAAAGCAGGCGGGAAATCGGGGGAATATATAAGAGAGGAATAATCCTTTAAAAGTAATATTGTTAATTATAACATTTTAATAGAAAAAGTGGTTATTACTTTACGTGTTAGGGGATGTGTAGGCGTTTTACCCGGCACGTTTTTTTATACACATAATAATTTAAATTGAATAAATTAATAGTATATGTAAATTAAGGGGCTTTATCGGGACTATAAACTATCGGGCAAATCATTTGGATGGAGGAGATTATAATGACGAAAAAAGGGTGTATTAAAAGGCTCTTACCCGGCAGCAATACATCTATCGGGTTTTATTCGTATTTTGAATATGTTATAGATCAGAAAGAAGCGAGAAAAATTTACTATTTTAAGGGCGGCCCCGGAGTAGGAAAATCCTATATGATGAAAAAGATAGGTTATGAAATAATTGATAAAGGGATGGACGTAGAGTTTCATCACTGTGCCGCAGATCCGGAATCTATTGACGCAATTGTTATACCAAGTATAAAAATAGGTATAATAGATGGCACAACCCCTCATGCCATTGATCCTAGATATCCGGGTGTCACGGGAACAATAGTTAATCTGGACGAATTTTTAAACGAAGAGGGTTTAAAAAAAGTTAAAAACAGCATTATAGAATCCACAGAAGATAATAAGAATATATATATCAGAATATATAAATATCTTGCAGCAGCAAAATTGATACATGATGATATTGAATGGATCAATAGTTATTCCATGAATTTTAATAAAGTCAACGAGGAGACCGATAAATTAATAAATGGATATTTAAATATTATTGGGGAAAGAAATAAATTGGGCAGGGAGAGACATCTTTTTGGAAGTTCGTACACATTAAAGGGCAGGATAGATCATGCTGAAACCTTTATCGGTATAATGGGGGAGATTATTCATATAAAAGGGGACGACGGTACGGGTAAATCGGAATTGCTCAAAAAGTTATCGTCTATAGCATTGAATAAAGGCTATGATGTGGAGATCTACCACGAGCCATTAGTACCGAAAAAAATAGAATCCATTGTTATTCCGGAACTTGATTTAGCCTTTACAACAAATAATAAATTTTTCAATAAAAAAACCGTGGACTTAGATATGCATATAGATGATATGAGGATCAAAAAATATAAAGAAGAGTTAAAACACAGCAAAAAAATATTTAACAGATTGTTGAATGATGCTTTTGTTTACCTTGGGAAAACTAACGCTGCCCATAATAAAATAGAGGAATATTATGCTCCAAATATCTTCTATGAAGGTTTAAACAGGGCCAGACAAAATATATTAGAGGAAATAATTGAAATAAAAAAACAAAAATAAAGAAAGGGGCTTTTCCTTTCTTTTTTGGTTTTCATATTGCTTAATCGATGTGATTATGCCGGATAAAAACATCTTTGTCGGATTTATCCGGAACAAACGTATTATATTTCTCGCTCCAATAATATACATTCTTATAGGATTTTTCTTCTATAAGAGAAAAACTGTCCTTCGAAGGGATCATTTCGGATTTAGCCCTATATTTTTTTACTGAGGTAACGGTATTTATTTCAGATGTATTTTTATAATCAAAATTGATTTGAGATTCCTCTATGACCATAATCCATTCCAAATCGGGGGCATTCATATCAACCCAGTTTTTCTTATAAATTTCTTTTCCGGATATTGTTTTTTCCAATACAACATTGAAATTTTGACTGTCGCAGTCAAAAATTTGCATATGATGCCTATAAGAAAAAGCACCTAATTTCTCATCCGATATCTGATAAACCACCATCAGTTTTTTATTTTCAGCAGGATGTTCAATAAATTTTATTTTTTCAATGGGTGATAGATTCTCTATTTTACTGTGAAATATATAATCATCATTAATTTCTTCAAATATAACTATAACTCCCAGGTCCTTGGATAGATTTAAAGCCAATATAAGCTGTTCGGACAAATCAGGAATTATGCAACCATAATACATTTCCATATCGATATAATCCCTGTAATCCTGCCATTTATTGTATTTTATAATGTTTAAAACTGAGTCAACAACCTGTTTTTTAGAATCACTGTCATAGGACTCACTGTTTTTATCCGATGATTTCAACAAAGATTTGTTAATTTTATATATTGGAGAACTATATCTTTTAAAAGTGGCAATATTTTCCGGGGATTCAAAAAAATTGAGTGTTAAAAAAAATAGTATCAATACCGGACAAAAGCTCATAATAAATTTAATATTCTTCATTACACCACCTCTATAAATTATATGAAGGTGGATGCTATGTTTATGACTTGAGAGGGCATGTATGATGTTATTTTAAATTTGGTCTTGATTGACAGGGGCCTGATGTGACCAGATGCTTTCACCATCGCTATATATAACAACTGTATTTTGTAAATCTGTACGATAAATTAGGACCCCGGATTGAACAAGGCGGGTTATAACTTCTTCATGGGGGTGATTATAAGGATTATTGCTTCCCAGTGAAATAAGGGCGATTTCCGGATTGACACAGTCCAAAAACTGTTGAGTTGTTGAGGAATCGCTCCCATGATGCCCTACATTCAACACATTTGCACTCAAGTCATCTATGCTATATGTGTTTATCAGGTCCATTTCCGCTTCGCGTTCCATGTCCCCGGTAAATAGAAATGACTTATTATTATAATCCAATCTAAAAACAACACTCCATAGATTTAAATTGTCTCCATAGTCCCTTATAGGACCTAAAAAATGCAGTTTGATGTCTTTATCAAATTCGATAATATTATTTGGCTTGGGGCTGGCGATAGTAAGATTTTTGGATTCAATAGTAGCGAGCAATTTTTCAAAAGTTGCACTGGTATGAAGTTTTTTAGGCATAATAATCTTTTTCACCTCAAAATTGTTAATAATTTCGGGTAGGCCTCCTATATGGTCTGTATGCGGATGTGTACCTATGAGCAAATCAATCTTATCAACCCCATGTTTTAATAGATAAGATTTTACCTTTTTTCCTTGAGAGGCTTCTCCCGCATCAATTAAAATTGTTTTGTTGTTGGGTGTGGATATTAGGATACTCTCTCCCTGCCCCACATCGATCATATGTATTGTTAAAACATCGGAAGCCCGATTGCATCCGATTAACACGGATAAGATAAAAAATAATATGGCGATGAACATGGTGATAAATTTTATGTTATTTTTCACATAATTTCCCCCTAATACATAAGATTTATAGTATATTTAAATCATATATTAATATGATACTATTATTATATCAACATTAAAAAGTTTATGTTTAATATATTATCCGTAAATATATGGTATTTTCGGTTATTTTACATTATTATCATTCTGGTGGTTAACAAATTAGGTTAAGTATAGTAGAATATATAGGGAAATAATAATTGTTCTTGAAAGTGGTGATTAATATAAAATTAAACATATTTTTTTATAGCAAGACGGGCAGGATTAATTTTTTAAAAGAAAATTTAGGGATTAAAAATATAAATAAAGATATGATGCAAGTTTTGACTCCTACGATAGCCGGGTTAAATGGCTTTAAATTTAAAAACAGCTTTAAAAAGAATCCGGGTTACTGGCTGGAATTGATTTTTAGTGATGATAAAAAAGGCAAGCATCTATACAACCAATTAACACAAAAAACTGCGGACAATAAAAAAGATAATTCTGTTTTTTATCCTGTAACTAATTTATCCGCGAGACAATTGCGGGAGGGCTGGATAGATAAATATGATTTTTGTATCAAGGACCGGGATGAAGATAAATGGAAATTATTTTTCAAAGAATTGAAAGAACATATGAAACATAAACGGATAGATAATGTATTTGTCGGATTAAATTTATTATTGAGATACAATCCTTTCTTTTTAAAAAAATATAAGCGTTATTATATATTTGAAAAACTGGCCTGTCATTATGAGCAACAGGGCAATATAATGAGAGCTGTCAGATGTTTACGATTGCAAGGTGTACTGGACCCCAAATCCATAGAACCATATTTAAATATAAGCAGTTTTTACATCATCAACAATATGGAGGAAGATGCGATACGGGCATGTGAAATCGGATTAAAGAAAAATCCCAGGGATCAATATTTAATAAGCAATTTAGTCATAGCGCTTAGCAATATAGGAGACCACTGTTCCGCGCTGACGTTTTTGAAACAGGCTCTGGAGAATGATAGCAAAAATATATTGCTTTGGAAGTTAATGGGTGATTTATATTATGAAACGGACAACAATGAAAAAGCAATTAAATGCTATAAAACCGTATTAAATATAAAAAATGAGAATGTGGAAAATATGCTTAATTTTTATGGAGAGATATATAACTCTATAGGTGCCTGTTATTTTGAGGAAGGGAAATATGGTAAGGCGGCTAAGTATTATAAAAAAGTATTGTTATATAATCCTGACGACAGTTATACGCTTTTGAGTTTATCGCAGATCTATTTTTATTATTTGGAGGATATTGAAACCGCTTTAGATTATACTAAATTATTGGTGGATAAAGCGCCCGATAGCGGATTTGGGCAATATCAACTGGGCCTTATATATATGGAATATGGGTATATAGAAAAATCGAGATGGCATCTGTATAAAGCCCGCCGTTTAATGCCTGATTATGCCCCTGTTCATGATGCTATTGAAGCGATAAGGAATACATATTAAATTTAATACTAAAATTTAATTGCACAAAGAGTTAAAATTAAAATATATAGAGGGAAGTCTTATATATATGTAGAAAATACATAGGTATGGGAGGGATAAAATTGCAAAGGCCCTTTGTTACCTTATGTATTTTTCTGTTTATTGGGATCATGGTTTCTTATTTGTTTAGCCATTTTATATCTATATATTATGTTATATTTTTTGTTTTGCTTGCCTCAGTTTCACTCTTAGTTTATGAAAAGGCTTTTAATATTTTATTCCTATTCACTGTCGTTACTTTGGGGGTATATTTATATGGACAGAGCATAATAGGCGATAAGTTATTAGAGATATTCACTTCTGATTCAATAATGAGAGCCAAGATCTTAAGAGAAGCAAAGCCCAAGAAAGGATATGGTGAACATGAGGTGGAAATAATCAATATATTTGCAGATAAAAAGAGCAAGGGAATCAAGGTCGGCCAAAAAGCGCAGGTTAATATATTCCAATCCTCAACAGAAGATCTCATGCTTGCGGTAGGCGATATAATTGAGATAAAAAACGCCGATATTAGAAAGTTGATGAAGGATTATGAAAAAGATAAAATAAATGGATATGAATTGTTTTTAAAAAGCAAGGGTTTGGAATATATATTGAATGTAAATATTGAAAACATAACGAAAACTAATATAAACTTTAAATACATGAACATACCTAATAAGAGCTATCAAGCGAAGATTTATCTGGAGGATTTTTTGGACAGCACATTGGATTTTGAAAATAGCGATATATTAAAAAGTGTTATTTTTGGGAATCAAGGTTATTTGTCCAATGATAAACTTGATATGTTTTCCAGGACGGGGACAGCACATATAATGGCAGTTTCAGGATTGCATGTAGGATTGATGGTGATAGTGATAGATAGATTTTTAAAATTGGTAAGGGTCGGTAGAAACAAAAGGCTCTATTTTACCATGTTTATTTTAATATTTTATGGCTATATGGTTTATTTCCCGATATCTATAGTCAGGGCCGGGGCCATGTATTTATTGTATGTAGCTGCTTATTTTTTAGAGAGGAGATATGATAGTATAAATGCATTGTTTTTTATAGGGTTTATATTATTAATTTACCGGCCTATGACAATCTTTTCTATTTCCTTTCAATTATCCTTTATGGCCACCTTAAGTATTTTATTATTGGGCCCTATTTTAAAGGGAAAATTAAACAAAATAATAGGACCATTGTCCTCATTGTTATCTGTCACATTAGCAGCCCAGATAGGAACCTTTCCTATCATGGCATATCATTTTAATCAGATATCATTGATTTCGTTGCTGACAAATCTTTTAATCATTCCTATAATATCTCCCATGTTATCAATAGCTTTTTTCAGTATATTAATCGGGGCAGTATCCTTTAGATTGGGCTTTTTTATAAATAAAATAACGGATAATCTCTTGAACTATATCAATTGGATTACGATGAAATGCTCCATGATACCGTATGGAAATTTTAGGGTTAATGAAATAAAACCCATATATATATTTAGCTACTATATAGTATTAGGAATCATTTGTTTCTTACTGTACAAAAGGGGTTGTTTTAAAAAAGAAAGGCTAGTGAAAGTATATGAATTATAGAGAAATAATAAACAGCATCAAAAGAAACGAAATTAAAAATGTATATTTGTTTTACGGTGAAGAAACCTATTTAATCGACGATGTTTTAAGAAGATTTAAAACAAAATTGATTGATCCCAACCTTGAACAGCTCAATTTTACACTTTTTGAAAATAAGGAAGTAGATTATAAAAAGATAATCGATACCTGTGAAACCCTGCCCTTTATGGCGGAGAAAAGGTTAGTATATTTAAATGGATTGGATGTTTTTAAAGGAGGCTCTGATCTATTTTCTGAGACAGAGAAAAAACAGTTCATAGAATATATTGCCCAAATTCCTGAGAGTACGGTTGTTATCTTCTATGGGAATTCTCCAATAGATGGCCGAAAGAAAATTATAAAGGAAATTAAAAAATATGGAGTGATAGCAGAATTTGCGAGGTTGAAAGAATATGAACTTAACAGGTGGATAAAATCAATATTTAAGGAATCAGGCAAATCAATAGGTGCTAAGGAATTGCTACTATTTAAAAATAATTTAGATTATTTAGGAAGAAATCCTTCGCAAAATCTTTTAGATGTAGAAAATGAGATAAAAAAATTGGTATCATTTATGGGCGAAAAAATAGATTTAGAGAGGAAACATATAGATAAAGTTATGGGCTCAAATTTTCACAATGATATATTTGATCTTCTTAATTCTATTGAAAAACGCAACTTTTCCGAGGCTATTGAAAGGTTAAACAATATGATGTCGGAAAAAAAAGAGCCAATACTAAAGATATTAACTACATTGGGCAATCAGATAAAAAACATACTTTTATCAAAATTGCTATTGGAAGAGGGTTATCCCGATAGGGAAATAGCTTCTAAATTAAAAATACACCCTTATGTGGCTTCAAAATGTATAGCACAAAGCAAACAATTTACAATAGGCCGTCTAAGAGAACTCTTAAATTTATTTTTAGATGCCGATATGATGATTAAATCAGGAACAATGGATAAGGAGCTGGTTATGGAAATGTTGGTTTTGAAAACATGCCGGCAACAAAATTAAAAAAACAACTAAGAAAAGCGTACCGCATTATTGTACGCTTTATGCTCTAATCCGTATGGAAAGCCGAAAACTTTAGTTCAGAGTACCGGAAATCTGTCAAAAGGATATAAAATCTTTTTAAGGTCGGAATACTGATTTCTGGTTTCTGATTCGGGGCAACTATATTGCTTTGTTTAATTTTTTAGCGAGTCTTGAAATTTTTCTTGAAGCCTTGGACTTATGGATAGTCCCTTTAGCTGCAGCTTGATAAAGCTTTTTTTCAACAAATTTTAATCTTGATTTTGCTTCTTCATAATTTTGAGATTCCAGGGCTTCTTCAAATCTCCTGATCGCGGTTTTAAGTTGTGATTTGATCCTTCTATTTGCTGCGGTATTTTTAGCAGTAACCAAAATTCTTTTCTGTGCTGATTTAATGTTTGCCAATATACTCACCCCCTTGCGTGTCATTAACATCTGTAATTTTATCAAAAATTTAAACATAATGCAATAAAAAATATATTTATATTGGATTTATTGACATTAAATAATAAAATTATACCCTATTTAATTTTTGAACACATTAATATATAAAAACTTACAGATAATAAATAAAGCAATTCAATTATTAAAAATTATGCAAGGATGGTGGAATGTAATGTTTCAACCGAAAACGGATTTGGCATTAGAGGCCAGGGAAATACATAGGGAACAAAGCCGGGAGGAAGTTCTTGGTGTTTCTGTGGACAAACAGGAGGTAGGGGATGTTTTAATCACGCGAGTTGAGGTATTGAATGAAAACGGGGCAAACACTATGGGAAAACCAATTGGGAAATACATTACGTTAGAAAGCGGCAGCCTCAGAAAAGCCGATGCGGATTTTAAAGACGAGATGAGTAAATTATTGGCTAAGGAACTCAAGGCCATAGTACCTAAGAAAGAAAAAATAAAAGCACTCGTGGTAGGTTTAGGAAATCGGGACGTAACCCCCGATTCTTTAGGCCCTAAGGTTGTATCAAAAATTTTTGTTACTCGGCACCTGTTTAAGCTTTATAACAAAGAAAAGGACATAGATGTTATAGAGATGAGCGCGGTTTCCCCGGGAGTGATGGGAACCACGGGGCTGGAGATCAGTGAAGTAGTAAAAGGAATAGTTGATAATTCAAAACCGGATATTGTCATTGCAGTGGACGCATTAGCCTCAAGAAAGGTGGAAAGGATCAATTCAACAATACAGATTTCTACAACCGGAATTGTACCCGGTTCTGGGATAGGAAACGAGCGAAGGGCTTTGGACAAAACAAATTTGGGGGTATCTGTTATAGCAATAGGGGTACCGACTGTGGTAGATGCCGCAACTCTGACCAGTGATACTATAGAGATGGTAATCGAGGCATTTTCTAAACAAACAAAGGTCGGTTCACAATTTTATAATATGTTAAGGGAATTGGAAAAAGAGGATAAATATGAATTGATCAAAGAGGTATTGGAGCCGTATAGTGCGAATATAATTGTTACTCCAAAAGGAGTGGATGAGATAATTACTAATCTTTCACAGATTATTGCAAACGGTATCAATATTGCCATGCATCCGGGAATTGATTTAAAAGACGTTAATCGATATATACATTAATTATTTATAGTAATAAAGCACCTGTTATTTTCATAATTATTATAGAAATGCAAATGAGAAAGTGGGTGCTTTATTTGAAAAATTATAAGAAAATATCAAAAAACCGTTATATTATTATATTATTGTTGATTCTATTGATGCTATTTTTAGCATCAAAATTAATATTTAATGGAAAACCTTTGAGTATGGCTGATGAAGAAAATTATCAAAGCCGGTTTTTGAGATTGGATAAATATAAGAAAATAGATAATAATTTTTTTATCAGGATAATACAACATACATTTCCAAATAAAAAAGCACAAAAGCAATATGCATTGAAGCCTTCGCTCAAGGGATTAAGTTCATCTTTTTTTGCAGGTATATTCAAAATAAATTTTAACAATCCGCTAACCTTTATACAGGCACAATTTCCGGTCGCTGTTGCACATCACGATATATTGATGGCCAATATACCCGATAACAAGGACAGACAGACAGAAGAGGATTGGTCGAGAGAAATTCATCTTGTTGATTGCAATGGGGAGGAAAAATCCGTATCGGTCGACAAGGATATTACAGATGAATATAATACTGATAAAAATGGCCCGGAAGATGATGAAAAGGAGGGGATATATACAATAGATGATGAAAATATTGTTGACAGTTTAAATCCTGTTTCCGTAGCAGATTTAAAAAATGTACCGAAACCGAAGTCTATAACAATTGAAAAAGATAAGCCGAGTATTTTAATATATCATACTCACGGGACAGAATCATATAAGCCTATAACCGAAGGTAATTATCATAGCCTAAAAAAAGAATATACTGTGATGGGAGTTGCTGATATCATTGCCGCAGAGTTAGAAAAAAAAGGTTATAATGTGATACATGATATTACATATCATGATTATCCTTCTTATAGCGGCTCTTATAACAGATCTGCCTCTACGGTCAAATCCATATTAGAAAAAAATTCTTCAATAAGGGTGCTTTTAGATATACATAGGGATGGGTTTGATAAAATAGATACAAGAGATGATAGAATGAAATTAATCGAAAACAGCAGAGTTAAAATAAACGGTGAATATGCTGCACGTTTTCAATTTGTTATCGGGGCTACAAGCAAAAACAGGAAAGAGGTAGAGTGTTTTGCTCGTTTTGTCAAGGCGGTGAGTGATAGTAAATATCCCGGTTTTAGCAAAGATATTTTAGTTAAACAATATGGAAGCTATAATCAATATTTATCTGATCATTCGGCATTGGTAGAGCTTGGAGCTAATGCCAATACCATAGAAGAGGCTAAAAGGGCAGGCCGTTATTTCGCAGATGTTGTCGCTGATGCGTTAAAGTTATTATCCGAATAGGTTCGGATGGGTTTAAAACCTGTAAAAAAGTCCACAATAATAATGGTGATGTGGATGAGCAGGGTAGAACGTAAAAAAATAGAAAACAAACTCAAAAGGTTTTTTAGAATATGTGTCTTTATACAAATTACTTTATTAATTTGTGGTCTGTTAGCGGTAGATTTTCAGATAAGAACAACTCTGGGGATAGATGAAACCGGTTTGATATCATATAGACAGACAGGAGACGGCAATTATATAGTTCATATAATGGGAGATTCCCATTTAGTCGATATTTCCGTTATAAGATCCCAATTACACAATAAATTTGCACAATTAAAGAAAATGACTTATAGTATAAGGGAGAAGATTTGGCAGGTATTCTAAAGTGCATTATATTAAAAGTGTCGGTTATTCCGGCATTTTTTTGTAAGAACTATTAGGGTTATAAAATATTTATTATAACTACAAAATATAAAAATTGTATGATATACTTTAGAAAATTATTTATAGTTGAGGAGGAGAAGTATGCCGGATGATCGACAGGAGAGAACTCGTAACTTTTCCATTATAGCACATATTGATCATGGCAAGTCTACCCTAGCGGATAGGCTTATTGAGCATACAGGTATAATTTCTCAGAGGGAAATGCAGGACCAGGTGCTGGATAATATGGATTTAGAGAAAGAACGAGGAATCACAATAAAATTGCGAACAGTTCGTCTCGTACACAGGGATAAGGATGGAAAAGAATATTATTTAAATTTGATAGATACTCCGGGCCATGTAGACTTTACATATGAAGTGTCCAGAAGTTTAGCGGCTTGTGAAGGTGCAATATTGATTGTAGATGCATCACAGGGTATAGAGGCACAGACTCTGGCTAATGTATATTTGGCTTTGGAGCAAGATTTGGAAATAATACCGGTCATAAATAAGATCGATTTACCCAGTGCCAGACCGGATGAAATAAAAAGGGAAATTGAAGATATTATCGGTTTGGATGCGGTAGAAGCACCTTTGATCTCTGCGAAGGAAGGTTTAAATATTGAAGATGTATTAGAACATATTGTGAAGAGGGTTCCGGCACCTGCGGGAAACGAAGATGCATCGTTAAAGGCATTAATATTTGATTCTTTTTATGATAGTTATAGAGGAGTTATAGCCTATGTTCGAATAATGGAAGGTAAAGTCAAGAAGGGTATGAAGATAAAAATGATGGCCACTGATAAGGAGTTTGAAGTTATCGAAGTAGGCGTTTTTTCATTAGAACCGATACAGGTAGATTCTTTAAAAGCCGGGGACGTGGGCTATATAGCGGCCAGCATCAAGGATGTAAGGCACTGCCGTGTAGGGGATACAATTACGGATGCATTAAACCCGACACCGGAACCGCTGCCGGGATATAGGAAAGTAAATCCGATGGTATATTGCGGTATATATCCGGCAGAGGGAGAAAAATATGAAGACATAAGGGATGCCCTTGAAAAACTTCAGGTAAATGATGCCGCTCTTATTTTTGAACCGGAAACGTCGGTTGCATTGGGCTTTGGTTTCAGGTGCGGCTTTTTAGGTTTGCTCCATATGGAAATTGTTCAAGAGAGGCTGGAAAGGGAATTTAATCTGGATCTCATAACTACCGCACCAAGTGTCATATATAAAATTACTAAAACCGATGGGGAAGTCTTTATGATTCAAAATCCCGCCAATTTACCCGAACCGCAGGAAATACGCATTATGGAAGAACCCATTGTCAAAGCTACAATTATGGTTCCGGACACTTATGTGGGGGCTGTTATGGAACTATGCCAGGAACGTCGCGGGGAAATGAAAGATATGCGGTATATCGATGAAAACAGAATTAACCTTTATTATGAGATTCCATTAAACGAGGTAATTTATGATTTTTTTGATGCCCTGAAGTCAAGAACGAGAGGTTATGGATCTTTAGATTATGAGTTTATGGGCTATCGACAATCAAATCTTGTTAAATTAGATATTTTAATAAACGGAGAACAAGTTGATGCCTTATCATTTATAGTGCATCATAGTAAGGCTTATACACGCGGTAAGGCTATATGCGAGAGATTAAAGGATGAGATTCCAAGGCATCAGTTTGCTATACCGATTCAGGCGGCGATTGGAAATAAAATAATATCTCGTGAAACTATCAAAGCACTCAGAAAGGATGTATTGGCCAAATGTTATGGCGGGGATATAACACGAAAGAAAAAACTCTTAGAAAAACAAAAAGAGGGTAAGAAGCGTATGAGACAGGTTGGGAGCGTGGAAGTCCCTCAAAAAGCATTTATGTCCGTGCTCAAGTTGGACGATTGATCATAAATTGATGAATCAAGAATGGCCGGATTCCGGATTTAAAAAGGTCCGGTATATCGGCAAACCGATATCCGGCTTCTATATAGTAGGGGCAGACCCGTGTGTCTGCCCTTTGTACATGGATTTGAATGTAAATTACAGAGGGGCGGTGAAAAACATGAGTGCCATAGCCTTATACGTGCATATTCCATTTTGTAAAAAGAAATGTTATTATTGTGATTTTAATTCTTATAGTGGCAAACAGCACTTGATTGAAGAATATATAGGGGCATTGAAGAAGGAAATAAAAATGTATAAGCATGTCATAGATGGCTATAAGGTGAGTACAATATTTTTCGGCGGGGGAACCCCTTCTATTTTAGAAGGCGACCAAATAGCTATTATTATGGATACAATGGGAAAATATTATGATATTGAGAAGGATGCCGAAATTTCTATAGAAGCTAATCCGGGCACCTTAAATTATAATAAATTGAAAAAATATTATGCCGGCGGCATCAATCGTTTGAGTATAGGGCTACAAGCATGTCAGGAAAATTTGTTAAGAACCTTGGGTAGAATTCATAGTTTTGAGGATTATTCTAAAAATTTAAATGAGGCTAGGGAGGCGGGTTTTACAAATATAAATACGGATTTAATGTTTTCTTTACCGGGACAGAGGGAAAAAGATTTAGAAGAATGCTTGGAAAAGGTTGTATCTTTAGGTATACCTCATATTTCGGCATACAGTTTGATAATTGAGGAAGGGACACTATTTGGTAATTGGGTAAGGAATAAAACAATTGTACTTCCTGATGAAGAAATACAATTAAAAATGTATCATAATACAATTGGATATTTAAAAGAAAAAGGATATATACATTACGAAATATCCAATTTTGCAAAACCGGGATTTCAGTGTGAACATAATATGGTATATTGGCATAATAAACCTTATATCGGTTTAGGTGCCGGTTCACATTCTTATTTTAATAAAAAAAGATTCAATAATGTAGGCAGTATAGAGAAATATATGGATCTGGTGAGCAATAAAAAAATACCCATAGAAAATGAAATAGATGTTTCAATAAGAGATGAAATCAGCGAAACTATGTTTCTAGGCCTGAGGCTGACGGAAGGCATTTCTATAAAGGAATTTATTGAGCGCTTTAATATTTCACCTTTTGAAATATACGAAAAACAAATTAAAAAGTTTTCAACACAGGGTCTGTTGGAATATGACAAAACCCACATAAGGCTCACTCAAAAGGGCATTGATCTTTCCAATATTGTTTTTCGAGATATGTTGTTGGACTGATATTTCTACTATTTTTTATTTTTCGTCTTCAATCTGGATTAGGTCATAAATTTTTTACAAAAACTATTGACAAAGATAAAATGTAATGATACTTTATAGATATAATGATTAGCACTCAATAACATAGAGTGCTAACAACCCGAGGTGGTTTTATGTTGAATGAAAGAAAATTAAAAATACTTCAGGCTATTATACAGGACTATATTGAAACCGCAGCGCCGGTAGGCTCAAGAACATTATCAAAGAGATATGATCTTGGGGTAAGCCCGGCAACTATTAGGAATGAAATGGCAGACTTAGAGGATTTGGGATTTATTATACAGCCCCATACTTCGGCAGGGCGTGTCCCATCGGACAAGGGCTACAGATTATATGTGGATCAATTCATGCCTTTAAAAAAGATAGAAGCCATTGAGCAAGATTGTTTGGTGTTGTATTTACTTCAAGAAATTGGGGAAATTGAACAATTGCTACAGTACAGTTCCAGGATATTGTCACAGCTGACCAACTATGCTGCAATTGGTTTAGCACCCCAGGTGAAAGAAAGCAGGTTAGAGCATATTCAACTGGTGCCCGTTGATAGCAATCATATGGTGATGATAATAATTACCGACAATGGAATTATAAAAAAGCCGGTAATCAGGTTAAATGATGAAATTAGTGATAACAATATTCAAATTATATCCAATTTTTTAAATGACAGGCTTCATGGTTTATCTATAAAGAATATTGAAACAAAACTGATTAAGGCGTTGAGTAAGGAACTTACACATTTTAGCAATTTGATTGAAAAAATAATCTTTGAAATATTCCAATCATTAGACGAGATCAGTAATATAGATATATTTTTAAATGGCGTTATGAATATATTTAACTTGCCGGAATACAACGACATCTTAAAAGCAAAATCATTTTTAAAATTGCTGGAGGAAAAAGAATTGTTGAGCAGCTTAATTACCTCCTTTGAAGAAGGGGGGCTTAGCATTTCTATCGGTAGCGAAAATATATATGAAGAAGTAAAAGATTGCAGTTTAGTTACCGCTACTTATAAGATAGATGATACAATTTTAGGGTGGCTGAGTGTTATAGGCCCCACAAGGATGGATTATTCTACCGTAGTGAGTGTAATGAATCAAGTCAGTAAGTTTATTATGGAGCTGTTAAACAATAGGTACAGATAAGATATAAATAAGGTAATAGTGTAAGGTGGTTATCACATTGTACTATTACCTATGTAATTAATTTAGCTTTATTGTTAATAATTACATAGATAACAAAGACAATTAATTAGGCGGGTGAAAATCATGGCAAAAATTAGGAATGGAGAGCATGAGAATATTGAAACATTAAAGACAGACGAAGGAACTACCAATAGCAACTTAGAAACCGTCACAAACGAAACACAAAAAGATGATGGAATCGCCGATGGCAATTCAAGGGGTGCTATGTATGCAACAGGAGAGGGTATTGTTGACAATAATTTAGATACTGTAATAGATGAAACAGACGAATTAGATGGAGAGGCTATCGGCATAGAGGAAAGACCGGCAAAAAAAACAGTACAATATGAAGATATATTCAATCGATTTCAGAGATTGCAAGCAGATTTTGCAAATTACAAAAAACGCGTTGAAAAAGAAAAAAGTGAAATTTTTCTTTACGCAAATGAGAAAATTGGGCTTGATCTGTTAAATATAATAGATAGTTTAGAGGGGGCTATGCAGCCTAAAAATAGGCCTGATAATTCTGAGGAATTTGATTGTATATTGGGTGGCATCAATTTGGTATATAAACAATTGATAGATACCCTGGCTAG
>JALNXC010000003.1 GCA_023230535.1 Alkaliphilus sp.
CATTCACATCTTCTCCTGAAATATCTGATCCGGGATTTGAATCCGCCCCCTTCTCAGGATTTTTCTCCGACCCCTCAGGTATGCTTAACGAGGCAGTCGAAGTCTCCTGGTCCCACTCTATGCCGATTCCAAACTCTTCCTCAAAAAAACGAATTGGTATCATAGTTCTGCCGACAGATCTGCCATTATCCCTTATTGCCAACAGCTTTGCGGATATATCGTCCGGAAGTCTTTTTTTAACACCATTGACCGTAGCATAGGGGTTATCGATCTGTAAAACAATCTCTTTCTCTTTGGTTTTAATTTTTGCTTCCCGCTCGGCCCCGTCCCATTCGATATCCGCATTCAGCTTGTCCCCTAAATACTCTATAATCATTCTAAGGGGCACCAAGGTTCTCCCCTTGCCGTTTAATGGATAAATTATAGGAGGCACGTCTTCAGATTCCACTACTTTGCCGTCTATTTTAAGATTTACTACCTGATAGTTTTTCCCCTTCCCATTTTCTTCTAACAGAACCTTTTCCGGAGATTTATTTGCAAAAGAAACTGTAAAGGAAGTGACAAAAACTATTAATATCAATATACCTGAAATTAATCTTTTCATTAGTTGTCCCCCTTTTTGACACAAACTCCCTATTTTAAATTAACATAGTACATGGTTTTACAATATAAATCCGATTGCCCGTCCGGGATAAGGCACCTTGTAGATCAAACATGTTCTGCCGTCCCGGAATAATCAACCATCTTACTATTAGTTATATCATTATGTAAAAACCCGTGTCAACGAATCCGGGAATTTGTAATTAATATGTAATATAGTGATATCTTTGGCGAACAAAAAAGCAGACCCCCGGGTCTGCATTTCAGATTAGTTTATAACTTTATACAATTCATCCACATCCGGGGGCAATAGTTCCAGCCTTTCCCCATCTTTTATGATCACACGTCCTTTATCCGTTATTCTTCCAACTTCCGTCAACTCTATATCTTCCTTGTTAAAAGCATCTATCAATAAATCCTTTTTATCCTCCGAGATTGTCATCACCATAACACCGCTGGAAATTAATTTCATGGGATTAATAGAAAACACTCGACATATTTCAACGGTTTCCTGCCTTATATTTATGTTGTCCCCGTATACTTCCATGCCCACTCCCGATGCTTCGGCTAATTCCCATAAAGCCCCTAGGATGCCCCCTTCGGTGGCATCATGCATGCTGTTGACTCCTATATTGCCGGCTAATATCCCCTCTCTGACCACACTTATGTCCTTGACAAAATCTTGAGCAGTCTTGATTGTATCATAATCGATTTTATCTTTCAGCTGTTTTTCCAGATCTTTAGCTATTATGGATGCCCCCTCCAGCCCTGCATGTTTAGTCATAAAAACCGCATCCTCAATTTTGGCGCCCCTGGTGAGGATCAATTTATCCTTGAGCTGTTTCCCCATCGCTGTGGCACTGATTATCATCCTGTTGACACTGTTGGTAATTTCCGTATGTCCGCCGATTATTTCTACATTGATAGAAGCAGCCGCCTTGTTTGCCTCCGCCATGACATAATCCAAATCTTCCTTGGTTGTACCGGGCGGTGCCATGGCGGTTAACATCACTCCCAGGGGTTCCACGCCGCCGGATGCTATGTCATTGCAAGAAATATGTACTGCCAAACTCCCGATATCTTTGATGGCACCGGTGATCGGGTCCGTGCTCATGACACAGACATATTCTCCAAAATCTATCACTGCACAATCCTCACCTATACCCGGTCTGACCAGCACTTCAGATCGTCTATGTTTTATATTAGAAAAAATTATTTCTTTTAATACTTCTATGGGTACTTTTCCTATTTCCACGTTGTCCCTCCTGACTCACTTCTTTACATAGAAATATTATATCACAGAATATTCTATCTTTTTTTACAAAATACCTTCTTCCATTCATCAAATTTCATTACCCTATGATCTGAAACTATGTACAATATTTCTATATCTTCAGGTTTAACGTCGTGAAATACCAGTACTTCCGCATCATAGCCTTCCTTTAGATCCATTCTTTTTCTTAAATTTTCCTTAAAACTCAGCGATGTTCGCCAATATTCCTCTATCATTTTTTTACCCTCTGTCTTCATATATTCCCCGGCTTCCTTTAATGAATTCACTTCCTGCAAAACAAAGGGCTCATATATCTCATTGGCCCTATTTTCATTAGCAATCCAACATTTAAACGGATCTACTTCAAACGCCGTTACTGCACTGTGGGAAGAAAAATTCGGCTCCTTGCGATAATTTTTTGTCGCAAATATTGCTTTTTCTCTCTCCACCCAAGTCGGAATATACTCCGGTTTTAAACTGTCTATAAAACAATGAAAATTATAATATTTATACTCATAAGTTATTTTATCGTTGTATTTAATCCCGTCCGACAGTATTCTTCCTAAATCGTTGACAGGTGCAATATGATAAACCTTGCCGGTTTTGGAATAATCGTCAAAAAACATTATTTTCCTCCCTTTTTATGAATTAACCTATATTAAAGGCAGAGACATCATTTAAAACCCCCTGTCTATGCTATAAATAGTAATAATTACATAACATTTTAAAATTTATTCTACACAAAATATGCAATAGGAGGTGGTTTCTGTGAATATGATCCGGTGTATCAATCCCTGCCTATATGAAAAAGAAGGCAAGTGTACTTTAACCCATGTAACCTCGGTTTTAAATCCCCAAAAAGAAGACTGTGTGTACTTTAGGGAGAAAAAAGGAGACAAAACAAAAAGAGGGTTGGCTTCCGGCACCCGACATTGATTTGATTTATAAATCGGGCCTGCCGTTAAAATCGGTGCTCCCCTCAAAAGCCTTGGCTGTTCTCAATAATGTGCTTTCATCAAACATTTTCCCCATCAACTGCATACCTATGGGTAAACCCTCATGAAGGCCGCATGGAATAGATATTGCAGGGATACCGGCTAAACTGGCGGCTACGGTGTATCCGTCTGTTTTATGCTTCTCCGCCGGCGTATTGCAACCCGAACCCATATCAAATGCGGTTGTAGCGGTTACGGGGGCAAGTATAATATCATATTCGGCAAATGCATCACTAAAATCCCGCTTAATAAACTCCCTGATTTTTACGGCCTTCTCATAATAATTTTTATAATTGCTGCCGGACAGCCACTGGGTCCCCATTATAATCCTCTTTTTAACCTCCTCGCCAAAACCTTCACCCCCGGCATTTGAGATTAACTCATCCGTATTTTTATAATTTGAAATCTTATATCTATATTTAACACCGTCAAATCGAGATAAATTGATACTGATTTCCGACTGCGAAATTATGTAGTAGACGGCCATGGCATATTTTGTATGAGGAAGGGACACTGCCTCACAGATTGCCCCCAAATCCCCGAAAATTTCTATAGCTTCTAAAAGCGCATCTTCAACAGGTTTATCCAGATTTTCATCAAAGTATTGTTCGGCTATGCCAATTTTGAGGCCCTTTACTCCTCCGCCCAGTGCCTGTAAATAATCCGTTTTTCCCCTTCTGTCGGATGTCGTATCCCGGGAATCATGCCCTGAAATGATGTTTAAAATCAAAGCACAATCTTCTACATCTTTTGTAATAGGCCCTATCTGATCTAAGGAATTCGCCACCGCGACCAATCCATATCTTGAAACCAACCCATATGTGGGCTTCAACCCCACGACACCGCAAAAAGCACCGGGCTGCCTGATAGAACCGCCGGTATCCGAACCTAAGGAAAAGAACGCCTCCCCTGCCGCTACGGCAGATGCCGAACCTCCGCTGGAGCCTCCCGGCACCTTACTCGTATCCCAGGGATTTTTTGTTTTTTTATAAAAAGATGTTTCCGTGGACGAACCCATGCCGAATTCATCCATGTTGGCTTTGCCTAACATGACGGCATCCTCTTTTAACAATTTTTCAAATACGGTGGCGCTATAGGTCGGTATAAAATCTTGTAACATCTTAGACGCACATGTAGTCAGTATACCCTCGGTGTAAATGTTGTCCTTGATTGACATGGGTATCCCGCCCAATAATCCTATAAACCGATTATTTTCTATCTTTTTATTTATCCGTTTGGCCTTTTCGTATGCCATATCCTTGGTCAAGGTTATATAAGCCCCTATCTCACCTTCTACGTCATCAATTCTCTTTAAAGTGCTTTCAAGCACCTCCACTGCTTTTATTTCTTTTTTCTCTAATTTTTCTTTTATTTGATGTATCGTTAAATTAAAAAGTTCCAAGCCGTTCACCGCCAATTTGCAAATATTTTATACTCCAAAAAACCCGTCTTCTATCTTTGGCGCATTTCTGAGAAGACCCCTCCGATGTAAAAAAATCCCTACTTCATCATCGCGCAAGATGTTCAGCTCTTAAACAGTATTATTTTCAACAGCCTCAATTTTTTCATGCATCAAATCCATATCAAATTCATCTAATATTTTTAAATAGTTCAAAAGAGCCTCTTTATATTGTTCCAACTCTCTTTTTTCCTCTTCATCAAGCCTGATTTTAGCAAGATTATGCATCAATATACCTCCTCCTGTACAGGGAAACAGTATTAACGATACTTACGAAGAATCCCAAGCCGCTCTCGAAAGCCTTCGTTCCGCTCAGGATAATAAAACCGTACAAAATATAGACCTAACGAACCTAAAGCTGCCAATGAGGCCAAAAAGCAAAAAATAATTCTGACCGAAGTATCGTAGAAAAATTCCTGTGGAAGCATTTGGATGAGGACATGAGCATCCGGATCTAATATCCATAGATCATTATTAAAAAATATGATATGAAAATAAGTAAAACATCTGTTAAAATCAATTTTCATCAACAATAATAACACAAACAAAAATAATATATTTATAACCGCAGTATACATTAAAGTACCAGATAGAGACTTCTTCCAATACTCATCTTTTATGATGAAAATTAAACCTATTATTGCGAATAACACCGCACCGATATTGCGCAAAATCCTTCCTTTAAAAAACAGTCCTTTGACATCTATCATATGCAGCTTTTCTCTGTTCTCAAAAACCTCGCTCTCTTTTCCCTCAACAACAACTCTCGTATCCAGTTCCCTTCTGTTATCTCTCAAATATCTTAAAACATCCTCCAAGGTATGTTGGAGATTCATCTCATTCATACCTGTCTCTTCAGTTGTGTTATATTTAATAAACGACTCCCTATAATGATTCAGATTAAAAGCTATGATTTCTACAAAAGTGAATAGTAATATTATGGACAATAAAATTCCTAAAATTATATAGCCTATTTTTCTAAAACATTCCAAATTACTATCTCCCTCTGCCTATAATCATCCTTTTCTTAATCGTTCAACAACCGCAGATATTGGAAATCATGATGTTCATAGTATAATTACGGCCCTCGGATGACATACGACTATGAATATTATTGATTAAATCCATCACTTTTTCAGGTTCACCTTTAATTATGGTAGACATATCTCCGATATTATATTCCAAACCTGAGACTTTAATTAAATTTAATACTTTCTTGATGTCATCCGAGTAATTTTGTGAATCAATAGGAAAATAGGCAATTTGACAGGATATTATGTCCCTTTTTTCCATAGAACACATACAAATCCCCCTTTTTCACTGCATGAGAGTTTCTTTTCATATTCCATATTTATGTTGTTTTCCTCTACATCAGGCGGAATAAACAGGCATTCCCCACTGTCTACAATTTCCCTGCCGTTCCATGACTTTAAATCATCCGAAGATTTAAAATCCGCATATTTAAATATACTATCCCCACGCAGCGATTTTGAAATGTAAAATTCTCCCCACTTGCTTTCTCTGTTGATTGTGCCGATCAATAGATATTCATTTTGTTTTAAAACCCTGTACATCTCTTTATATGCCTTTTCCGGCTCCTTGATAAATTCGAAAGCCGCCATTGAAAAAACTCCGTCAAATTTTTCATCTGGAAAACTCATATTGCATACATCCATATTATAAAATTTGATGTTCAAACCTTTCTCCGCAACCTTTTTTCGCGCCTCATTCAGCATTTTTTCCGATACATCTATACCGACAACTTCACAGTCTTTTTCTGCCAACTTCATGCTGAAATTCCCGGTCCCGCAGCCCGCATCTAATATTTTCATTCCATGGACAGGTTCAAAAAGTGAAAACGCCAATTCCGTTTCCACCTTATCCACAAATTCACCCAATTTAGATTCATACCACCGATCGTAATCGGTTGCCTTTTTATCAAATACGGCCATAATTCTGCCCCCCTATCCCAATCAGATAGATTAATTTATATCATTTTAAGCGACAATTTTATATCACCTTGGGCGCCAAGTTTATGTCATTCTATACACCCTTTTTATGCTACCTATATCATAGCTTCAAATTCCGCCTCCGAAATAATCCTCAAATCGGTCCTTGCCCCTGATTCTATGATTTTCTTAGCCTTATCAAGTTTAGAACCCGCCGATTCGCCGACCAAAAGATAATCGGTATTTTTACTGACACTATCGGTCACCTTAGCCCCTAACTCCACAAGGAGTTCCTTAATTTCCTTACGCCCGTAATTTTCCAGGGTTCCCGTAACAACCACAGTTTTGCCCAAGAAAAAGCTTTCCCGTTTTTCCTTCTCCTCATATCTTGGATTTACCCCCTCGCTCAACAGTCTTTCTATACTTTTTTTAATTTCCCTATCTTTAAAAAAGTCTACTATACTCTGTGCCACTACTTCCCCGATATCCGGTATAGTTATGAGTTCTTCAAATTTAGCTTCACGTACGGCATCAAAGGATCTATAATGATTTGCCAAGTCCATCGCCGTCTTTCTACCTACATTGGGGATACCTAAAGCAAATATAAAAGCATCTAATTTACAATCTTTGCTGTTTTCAATGGCTTCTAAGAGATTTCTGGTTTTTTTATCTCCAAACCTGGGCAGATCGATCAAATCATCATATCCGACTTCATATAGGTCTGCTATATCCCTCAAATCCAACTCTTCAAAGAGCTGTTCCGCGGTTTTCTCACTGAAACCCTCTATATCCATAGCCTCCCGGCTTGCATAATGCACCATCCTGGACACCAGCTGCGGCTTGCACGAAAGAGAATTAGGGCAAAATATATGGGCTCCCCTCTCTATCAATTCGGTATGGCATGCGGGACAATGTGTAGGTTTTTTTATATCTATTATATCTCCCGCGCCTTCAGTATCCTTACATTGTTCTGCAACAGCACCCATAATTTCCGGTATCACATCATGGGACCTTCTCAACCAAATATTGCAGCCTATTTTTACACCTTTTCGTTGAATATCGTCCCAATTGTTCAATGTGGCCCTGCTCACGGTGACACCGCCTATATCTACCGATTCCAAAATTGCGGACGGTGTCAACTTTCCCGTTCTGCCTACCTGCCAAATCACATCTTTCAGCTTTGTTGTAACTTCTTCCGCTTCAAATTTAAAGGCCATAGCCCATCTCGGAAACTTCTGTGTATATCCTAACAGATCCCTGACTTCTATATTATTGATTTTAATTACCAATCCGTCGACCAAAAAATCGAGGCCCCTCAGTTCCTTTTCTTTGACTTTTCCTATTTCCTCAATCACATCATTTATATTATCAAAAATTTTTATATAATCACTGACCGGGAATCTATTTTCCCTCAAAAAATTTATCATTTCCATATGAGTATTAAATTTTATCCCCTCGTAATAGCCCACGCTATAACAAAATGCACTGAGTTTCCGCTTTGCGGTCACTTTCGGATCTAAATTTCTGAGAGCACCTGCTGCCGCGTTTCTGGCATTTTTTAAGGGTTCCTCAGCTATTTCGTTATATTCGTCCAATACGGAGAGTTTCATTAAACCTTCACCCTGAACCTCTATTCTGCCTTTATAGGGTATTGTAAGGGGGATGGATTTAATCGTTTTCACCTGTTCCAGGATAGATTCCCCGACCGCACCGGTACCCCTGGTGGCTGCCTGTACCAAATGCCCTTCATCATATGTGAGGTTTAGTGTCAAGCCGTCAAATTTAAACTCTAAAACATATTCTATGGGCAGCTTTCTCTCCCCTAATAATCTTTTTATCCTATTATCCCATGAAATTAACTCTGCCGGAGTCTTACACTTATCCAGGCTCCATAACAGTGCTAAATGCCCATGGGATGTAAAACCTTTCAGTACGTCTCCCCCTATTCTGATTGTGGGGGAATCGGGGAGTATTGTATCGGTCCGCTCTTCCAGGGATAATAGTTTATCATAGAGTTCATCATATTCCCTGTCACTGATTATGGGTTCATCCAAAACATAATACCTGTAAGCATATTCATTCAATTCATCCACCAGTTTTCTCATTTCTTCCAACAGGCCTACTCCTCTCTATAAAAACTGAAATCCGCCGAGATCCTTCGAGGGACAAACTTATCCTGCACGTCTCAGGATGACGATTCGTGTCGTTTATACAATCTCCAATTTAGCAAAATCCGATGCAATCTTTTTCACGCCCATATTTGGAAAAGCTATGGTAAGAATCCCCTCCGCGATAGACACCACTGTCCCGACACCGAATTTAGGATGTTTAATCTTTATACCGGCCTTTATTTTGTCCGAATCAAGGGCCTGCCCCGACTCTTTTTTTCGGTGCATCATGGCCCCGGTAAATAATGGAGAAGTTTGAACTTTCCTCACCTCTTTTTTTCTCCTGCAAGGTTTATGCATATCAATAAGCTTCTCCGGGACTTCCTTCATAAATCTTGAAATAGCATTCCTATTGGTTCTCCCGTATAATGTCCTCTGTTCGGCATGAGTCATATAGAGCCTCTCCTTGGCTCTTGTGATCCCCACATAACACAATCTTCTCTCTTCCTCTTCGTTGTTTTCGCAAATGGACATATACGACGGAAATACACCCTCCTCCATTCCCGATATAAATACCACCGGAAATTCTAATCCCTTAGCACTATGAAGCGTCATCAGAGATACTGTATTTATTTCATCCTCATTTTCATCCATAGTGGTTTCAAGGGATGTTCCAGCTAAAAATTCTCCTAATGTTCGCTCCTCCGCGTTTTCATCAAAATCTTTCGTCAAAGATAAAAATTCCTCCAGATTTTCAATTCTGGCATCTGCCTCTACTTTATTTTCTAAACGCAATACGTCTATATATTCACTGTCCTCATATATTTTTTCTACTATACTTGTAATTGTCATTTCATTTCGTCTTTCTCTCAAGGACATTATGAGGTCTGTAAATTTTTTTGTCTGTGATTTCACCTTGGCAGATTGTTCCTGTATTTCATTCACATTTAAAAGAGCAGTAAAAAAACTCTCGTCATTTTCATCGGCATATCTTTCAAACCTCTCCATACTTTTGGCGCCTATCCCCCTTTTAGGGACATTTACAATCCGCTTAACACTCACATCATCCACCGGATTCTCGATTGTCCGTAAATAAGCTAAAATATCCTTTATTTCTTTACGATCGTAAAAGCGAGTGCCGCTGTAAATTTTATAAGGTATTGCACTTTTCATCAGCATCTCTTCTATCACACGGGATTGTGCGTTAGTGCGATATAAAACTGCAAAATGGAGATAAGGCCTGTTTTCCTCATAACTGAGCCTCCCTATAGTAGATGCTATAAAATCGGCTTCATCATATTCATTATTTCCCTGATAATATTGTATTATTTCTCCATTTTGATTATCGGTCCAAAGTTCTTTGGCCTTTCTACTTTCATTATTTGCTACTACCATATTAGCGGCATCTAAAATATTTTTAGTAGAGCGATAATTTTGTTCCAGCTTAATAACCCGGGCATCCGAAAAATCTTCCTCAAACCCTAAAATATTTCTTATATCGGCACCCCTCCAGCCGTAGATGGATTGGTCATCATCTCCCACAACACAGAGATTGCCATGTTCCCCGGCCAGTAAGCCCACCAGAGCATATTGCACCATATTGGTATCTTGAAACTCATCTACCAATATATATTTAAATTTATTCTGATAATAGTGTAAAATTATAGGATTAGTTTGAAAGAGTTGAACAGTTTTCATAATTAAATCATCAAAGTCTAAAGCATTATTTCCTCTCAGTTTATCCTGATACATTTTATATAGTTCCGAAATCTTTTTATTTGCAAAATCATCCCCGAATTCAGACGTATAATCAGCCGGGCCGATCAGTTGGTCCTTTGCCTTGCCTATTGCCCCCAAAACCATCCTGGGTTGAAATTTTTCTTCATCCAGATCTAATTCTTTTAAACATTCTTTTATCACAACCTGCTGATCTGCGGTGTCATAAATAACAAAGTTTTTTTCAAAACCCAGTTTGTCTATTTCCATACGCAAAATGCGTACACAGGCGGAGTGAAAAGTACTAACCCATAGGCCCCTATAATAATCACCTAAAAGGCTTTCAATTCTTTCCTTCATTTCCCTTGCAGCCTTATTTGTAAATGTGATTGCTAAAATATTGTAAGGTGAAATACTCTTCTCCTCTACTAAATAAGCAAATCTATGTGTGAGTACCCGTGTTTTTCCCGAACCGGCTCCGGCTAACACTAAAACCGGCCCTTCTGTTGCAAGTACGGCCTCTTTTTGCATAGGATTCAAATTATCATATTTAAATTGTTCATCGTATGCCATGTTTTGTTCCAGATTATTTTCATTGTTCATAACTGTCCCATCCTTTATATATCCAAAAATTTTATATGCCTTTAATATATATTCGAAAATTTTATATATCTTTAAAACAGAAGCCTGATCATTAAATATTTCCGGTTTCTCTTTTCTAAAATAGTATACCATATTTTTATGGTTTAACCCATATCAGAGACTAAGATCCTTCTCAGAAAAACCCGGTTCCTTCGTGGGGCAAGCAATTCCGCCCGCCCCAGAATGATATCTCACAAAATTTTCCTGTCCCTCAATTTGTACTTTTTAAAGCAATTGAAATAAGGTATAATATATATTAGATCATTATTGAAATATTGTTGAACTATATCCGGAGTATTGCTAAGCCGTTGTTACATTAAATCATTATTTCTGAGAAAAATAAAAATGCACTTAAAATAAAAGATGGCAAACAAAGCATCCCCGTGCCGGATGCATGCCACGTGAAAGGCGGCAAACAGGGCGTCCCCATGCCACCAAAGCGTCCCCGTGCCATGCCGTGCCATGTTGTTTTGGAAAAGGTGAAGATATGTTTAAAATAATGACAAAAGCGGATAAAATATTGATTCTTTTTATTTTGGTGAGCAGTATTGCCGGCATTTTTGCAATACCTAAGCTGTTGACAAGCGCGAACTCAGCGAAACAAGTAGTCGTAAATGTTGCAGGCGAAGAAATTGCCCGTTTTGCATTGATGAATGCTCCTGAATCGGAATTTAAGGAAGTCCCGTTTAAGGTTAATGAAAAAGAATACATGGCTCGATTTGAAATGAAAAACGGAAAGGTGATGCTCCATAGGTTACCGGAAGATATAGTGCCTTTGAGCATCCATAGGGATATGGGGTGGATAAGCGAGCCTTATCAAATGATAGTTGCCCTTCCCGTAAAGATGTATGTTGCTGTCGAAAGTGATGTGCCTTCGGAAAATGAGGGTTCCGATATTGATGTTATAATATATTAAATAAAGGGCGAACACATGGGTTCGCCCCTACCTTATAGTCTTCCTGCCATTCTCAATCTATTGACGGCTCTCTGCAGGGCATTCCCTGCCTTAGTTTTATCAACATTACTTTCTTCGGATCCAATTCGCTCCTCCGCTCTTCTCTTAGCGGCCTCCGCTCTTTCAACGTCTATTTCCTCCGGCCATTCCGCAGCATCTATAACAACTCTGGTTCCCTCAGGACCTACCTGAACAAAACCGCTGGAACTAACAGCTGTTTTAATCTGACCATTCTTTTTGATTTTAATAATTCCGGTATCAAGCGGAGTTATGAGAGGAATATGTCTGGCTAAAATCCCCATCTGACCATCACAAGTTGTGACTACCAATGATTCAACTTCTTCGTCACATAATATTCGATCCGGTGTAATAATTTGAAGATGAAACGTAGATGCCATATGATCACCTACTCCCCTTTAACCTTTTCTGCTACTCCTTCTTCTACTGCTTCATCAATTGTTTCCACAGATGAAAGCATGTCTTCTCCTTTAGCCCTTTCCACTACTTCATCAATTGTTCCTGCAAATAAGAATGCGGCCTCCGGAAGATTATCATGTCTACCTTCTAATATTTCCCTAAATCCTCTTATAGTTTCCTTCAAAGGTACATATTTACCTGCCGAACCTGTAAATTGCTCCGCAACAAAGAAAGGTTGAGATAAGAAACGTTCTATCTTTCTTGCTCTGGCAACTATTACTTTATCCTCCTCGGTTAACTCATCCATACCGAGTATGGCAATAATATCCTGCAAGTCTTTGTATCTTTGGAGTACCTGCTGCACTCCCCTGGCCACATCATAATGCTCCTGTCCCACAATATCCGGATCCAGTGCCCTTGAGTTTGAATCCAACGGATCCACAGCAGGATAAATTCCAAGTTCAACTATTCTACGTGATAAAACTACGTTTGCATCCAAATGAGCGAAAGTAGTCGCAGGTGCGGGGTCCGTCAGGTCGTCCGCAGGTACATATATAGCCTGTATAGAAGTAATAGAACCTCTTTTTGTTGAGGTGATACGCTCCTGTAAAGCCCCCATCTCCGTAGCCAATGTCGGTTGATATCCAACCGCACTCGGCATACGGCCCAATAAAGCGGAAACCTCACTACCTGCCTGTGTAAACCTAAATATATTGTCAATGAATAAAAGTACGTCCTGACCTTCTTCTTCTCTAAAATATTCTGCTATAGTGAGCCCTGTCAATCCGACACGCAACCTCGCTCCCGGCGGTTCATTCATCTGTCCGAAAATTAAAGATGTTTTGTCCAAAACTCCTGATTCAATCATCTCGTGATAGAGGTCATTACCTTCCCTCGTTCTCTCTCCTACTCCGGAAAAAACCGAAAGGCCGCCATGCTCTTTAGCTACATTATTGATAAGTTCCATAATAATAACAGTTTTACCAACTCCGGCACCGCCAAACATTCCTATCTTTCCACCCTTTAGATACGGGGCTATAAGATCTATTGCTTTAACACCTGTTTCCAGAATTTCCGTAGGGATAGTCTGCACTTCAAAGCTTGGTGGCTCTTTATGAATTGAGGAATAAAATTCAGATGTAATAGGCCCCTTTTCATCCACAGGTTCTCCTACTACATTTAAAATCCTGCCTAAAGTAGATTTCCCCACCGGAACTGTTATCGGATTTTTAGTATTTCTCGCTTCCATACCACGAACCAAACCGTCCGTAGGTCCCATAGAAATACAGCGAACTATATCGTCCCCAACATGCTGTGCGGTTTCGACTATAACCTTACCATCCTGAGCATCAATTTCAATGGCACTCAATAGTTCCGGTAAGTTATCCCCATCAAAACGTATATCTACAACCGGCCCAATTATTTGGACCAATCTGCCAATATTTTTTATAACCATGGAATTACCTCCCTTCTCTTTTAACTTAATGCATCGGTCCCACTAACAATTTCTGCGATCTCTTGAGTAATAGAAGCCTGTCTCGCACGATGATATTCTAATTGTAGATCATCTATCAGTTCCCCTGCATTATCCGTAGCATTTTTCATAGCCACCCTTCTGGAACTCTGCTCACATGCGGCGGCTTCTGCTAAAGCCCCAAAAATCATGCTTTCTATATATTTAGGTATCAGATAATTTAAAATCTCTTCCGCAGATGGCTCATATAGTATAAACTTAGTAACTTCCGGTTTATCTTTACCCTCCATAGATTTTTTACGTTCTTCTATCTTTTTAGGCTCCAGTGGCAAGAGTCTGGTTGCAACCGGTATATAGCTGATAGTAGTTAAAAATTCCGTATAAATTAAATAAACTTCATCCACAAGACCTTGGCTATATAATTCCATACACAACTTACCAATGTTTTTTGCATCAGTATAAGTCGGACTTTCGGAAATTTGCGTAAACTCGCCCTTTATATCATAATTCCTTCTTCCAAAATAATCCTTAGTCTTTTGCCCGACAGCTATTATGGATATTTCGTCCCGTTTGTTTTTATTCATATGACTTTGAACTTTTCTGGTAACATTGACATTATAGCTCCCGGCCAAGCCTCTATCGGCAGAAATTATAATATAACAAGTCTTTTTTACTTCTCTTATATCCATGAGATCATGTTTAAATTCCTCTTCGGCT
The DNA here is from genome assembly GCA_023230535.1 of Alkaliphilus sp. Taxonomy (GTDB): domain Bacteria; phylum Bacillota; class Clostridia; order Peptostreptococcales; family Natronincolaceae; genus JAAZJW01. The sequence continues at coordinate 14,306 of JALNXC010000003.1, forward strand.
CTCCTGTATCTATCTTCTCTGACATGAGTAATTATATCATTTATAACGTCCTCTATGGTATGAGAGTACGGCCTTGTTTTGCCTAGGAGTACCCTCGCTTTTCGCATTTTAGTAGAAGCGACTAACTCCATAGCCTTCGTGGTTTGTCTTATATTACCAATAGCCCTGATGCGCCTTTTTATATCCCGCATTTCTGCTCCGGCCAAATTTTTTCACCCCCTGAAATTAGCGTCTACTGCCACATTTTCTAAAAAACCTTTGTTTCTACCCTATTACTGGCTTTCTTTAAAACCCTCTTTAAATTCTACAATGGCTTCTTTTAATTCAGGTTCCACACTTATTCCAATTTCCCCGGTATTAGCAATAGAATCTACTATTTCAGGATAACATTCCTCCATAAACTTTAGAAGTTCGGCTTCAAATCGTGCTATTGATTTTATTTCTATATCGGCTAAATATTTGTTAATCACAGCATAGATTATAATTATTTGTTTCTCAACAGGCATCGGAACATGCTGCCCTTGCTTTAATATTTCCACAATTCTTTCACCATGTGCCAAACGCTCCAGCGTTTCCCTATCCAATTCCGACCCGAATTGAGCAAAAGCCTCCAATTCCCTATATTGTGCAAGTTCAATCCTTATTCTGCCCGCCACTCGTTTCATCGCCTTAACCTGAGCATCACCGCCTACCCTCGATACCGAAATACCGGGATTTACAGCAGGCCTGATTCCGGCGTAAAAGAGTTCGGACCCCAGGAAAATTTGTCCATCCGTAATAGAAATAACATTTGTCGGAATATAGGTTGTAATATCTCCCGCCTGAGTTTCGATGATCGGCAGGGCTGTTAATGAGCCTCCGCCTTTCTCTTTACTTAACTTTGCGGCTCTTTCCAACAATCTGCTATGCAAATAGAATACATCCCCCGGATAGGCCTCACGTCCCGGCGGCCTTCTAAGCAATAAAGACATGGCGCGGTAAGCGACCGCATGTTTGGAAAGGTCATCATATATAATCAAAGCATGCTTCCCATTTTCCAAAAATTCTTCACCCATTGCACAACCGGCATACGGTGCTATATATTGAAGTGATGCCGGATCACTGGCCGTAGCGGATACTATGATTGTATAATCCATAGCACCATGCCTTTCTAAAATATCCTGTATCTGAACTACTGTTGATTTTTTCTGCCCTATGGCGACATATATACAAAACACATCCGTATCTTTTTGATTGATTATTGTGTCCACGGCAAGTGTTGTTTTACCCGTTTGCCTATCTCCAATGATGAGCTCCCTTTGCCCCCTGCCAATCGGAATCATGGAATCTATAGCCTTTATTCCTGTTTGCAGCGGTTGAAAAACCGGTTCTCTTTCAACAACCCCGGGTGCAATTTTTTCCACCTCACGGAATCTTGTACTCCTAATGGGGCCTTTGCCGTCTATGGGCTGCCCCAAAGGATTAACAACACGGCCTAATAAAGCTTCCCCTACGGGTACCTCTACAATCCTTTTGGTACGTCTGACCATATCCCCTTCACGAATAGAAGTATCAGGTCCCAAAAGAACACAACCAATGACATCTCTCTCAAGGTTTAGGGCTATTCCATATATTTCATTCGGAAACTCTAAGAGTTCACCCGCCATACAATTTTCAAGTCCATGAATTCTGGCAATACCGTCTCCAACCCGTATAACGGTACCGATCTCCTTAACCTCTAATTCATCCTCATATTGCCTAACTTGTTCTCTGATAATCGAACTGATTTTCTCAATCCTCAGATCCGTTTCTGTTCTTAGATCCATTCATATCACCTCTGTTCCTATACCAAATTTTTGACTTGTAATATTTGCATCTGTATTTCCTCAAGCCGGCTTTTTATTGTTTTGTCCAATACTTTGTCTCCTATCTTTAGAAACGCTCCCCCGATAATCTTCTTATCAACTTTATTTCTCAATTTCACGTCTTCTCCCAAAGACCTGGAGAGGGTCACTTCTAATTCAGTTAACATTTCACTGCTTAAAGGTACAGCGGTGACAACCACGGCTTGCACTGCTTTTCTGCCGACTCCTGTCAGTTCTACATACTCCTCGACAATTGATTTAATGTCATATTTTTTTTCATCAGGAATAATTTCAGAAAGAGCTTTTGCATATTTTCTTGATATTAATTTTCCCATTGTACGTCCCCTACCTCATCAATAAATTGCTGTATCATATTTTGATGCGAAATTTCATCTAACTCCTTTTCTATAACCTTTGACGCCACAGCAATAACTAAAGAAGAAATTTCAGTCTTTACCTCTTCCAGCATTCTTTGTTTGTCTCCCTCAATTTGTAATTTTGCTTTTTCTA
>JALNXC010000004.1 GCA_023230535.1 Alkaliphilus sp.
GTTAAATGCCGAGCAAACGAACTGCTATTGCTCTTGCAGTGGCCCCAGAATTAAACCTTACTGAAGCCGATGATCTTTTAAAACGTGCGGACTATGCCCAATCTCACAGTCAAAAATTTGATGTAATTATAGAGCACTTTATCATAAGTGGCAAATACGATATTTTTGAGATTAATGGGATGTTGTTTAAATATGACCGGCCTCTTTTAGGAGATAAGCAAATGAGATAGATTCTTTAATTCAAGGGGCATCATTAGCAATTGGTAGGCCTATACCAAGGGGAAAATATGAATTTCTTGATAGATGTTTGCCTCATACACAACCCGCTCGATTACCTGCCGGAAAAATGACAGTATATATGTTTTTATTTAATAACGAGTTTTTAAAGGAAGTAAGGGGGGATTATAGTTTGGGTAATGTAGATATTGTTATTTCGCTGCTGATTCTATCCACATTGATTGTGCTGTATTTTTTGTTGTTAATAGCAAAAAGAAAACCGAAAAAACAGATTCACTACGCTGTTTTAAGTATAACGTCCAGTGTTTTCCTGTGGAATGTCGCGGTACTGTTATACTCTACCTTAAGCAATATCCCATGGATATCGGCAATTTGCGAACGGATATACTTTTTGGGCGCTATTTTTGTATCGGTCTCAATATTGTTTACCGGGTTAATATTTGCTCAAACCAAAATAAAATTTAACTGGAAGCATGCACTGCTGCTGGTAGTTCCTGTCCTGTCTATTGCTGTGCTGCTTACAAATCAAAGCCATAACTTGTTTTATACCGTCTTTAGCTTGATACCCTCCGAACAAGTATATGGCATATATTTTACTGTACATACCATATACTCCTATCTGTGTATAGGAGTTGGCTCGGCGTATCTTGTGATTTTTTCTATTAAAAATTATGGCGTTTTTGCCAGGCAATCCTTGTTATTATTCATTGGCATTATTATCTCGCTGATTATCGATACTATCAGCACATTTAAGATCTTCGACTGGCCGACGGCAATTGAAAACATCGCCTTTGCCGTGTCCGTTAGCTTGTTTATATTTGCGACGATTAAGTTTGATTTCCTGAATGTGATACCCATCGCCCTGCAAACGGTCGTTGATTTGATTTCCGACAGCTATGTTGTAATTAATGAAGAATTGAAATCATTGATTATAATAAGGCCTTTCTTGGCAGTTTTGCCGGAGTTGGCAGAAAGGTCGGCATTATGACAGTAATCAAGAGGAATTTTAGCGATTTCGATACCGCCAAGTTTATGCGCTTTTTGAACGAAGCGGTTCGTAAGCAAGAAAAGGTAAGTTTTGAAATGACCAGGCCTGTAAACGAAAGTGTAGTCCATTATCTGGTCGAAATTACGCCTATTTATATCAGAGGCGATCATATAGGAACGATCGTTTTGAAAAAGGATATTACGGAGCACAAAATGAATTTAGAGAAGGTCATGCAGCTCAATAGGCAGCTGCATGGTCTGGCGACCAGAGACGGTCTGACTCAGGCTTACAACAGGTATTTTTTTGATGAAAGGTTACAACAGGAAATTGATCTTGTAAACAGACTGCAGGCTTACGGTCGGAAACCGGACAAAAGCATCAATAATTTCGGGTTAATCATGTTTGATATCGACCATTTTAAAATATATAACGATACCAACGGGCACCTTGCAGGGGACGAGCTTTTACAAACAATAGTTTCGATTGTTAAAGATGCATTGTATCCGACTGATGTGTTATGCAGGTACGGTGGTGAAGAGTTTGCCGTGATCTGCAGGCAAACCCCCGAAAAAGGGATCAGGGTAGCTGCGGAAAAAATCAGAAAAACTGTTGAGAATTATAATTTCAAATTTCAGGATAAGCAACCGGGCGGAAATCTGACAGTCAGCATTGGCGCCGCATACTGTTCAACAGCTAATATGCAAAAAGACGATTTAATAAAAAAAGCTGATAATAATCTATATTTAGCTAAAAATAGCGGAAGAAACAGGGTTGTATTTTAGCACAGATAGATATGGTGCACCTGGGAGGATTTGAACCCCCGGCACACGGTTTAGGAAACCGTTGCTCTATCCTACTGAGCTACAGGTGCACAATAAAGAAATTGTTGTCTCATATGCAAGAACCATTTTAACATGTTTTCAATCAAATATCAATTGTTAATATTGTGAATAATTCGGGACTTTTTCGGCAGTCCCGAACTTCACCCCATGCGTTATTGTTTTTTTATCAAATCTACACCGCCCATGTAATTTTTCAATGCTTCCGGAATAATTACATTTCCATCCTTATCCTGATAGTTTTCTAATATGGCGGCAACTGTTCTGCCTATCGCAATCCCTGATCCGTTGAGAGTATGAACAAATCTCACCTTGCCTTTTTCTTCCGGTCTATATCTGATATTCGCTCTCCTTGCTTGAAAGTCTTCGAAATTACTGCAAGAAGAGATCTCGACATATCCGTTATAACTTGGCATCCATACTTCTATATCATATTTAAATGCCGCAGTAAAGCCTAAATCCCAAGTACATATTATTACCACTCTATATGGGAGTCCTAGTGCTTGCAGCACTTCTTCCGCATCATTTATCAGTTTTTCAAGTTCATTGTATGACTCTTCGGGTTTAACAAATTTAACAAGCTCTACTTTATTAAATTGGTGCTGCCTTATTAATCCCCTGGTATCCCTTCCGGCAGCCCCTGCTTCAGAACGAAAACAAGGAGTATATGCCACATAATTGATCGGCAGATTTTCTTCAGGAATAATGTCATCCCTATGAATATTGGTAACGGGCACCTCCCCCGTAGGTATCAAAAAATAATCTTTTTGCGGTATTTTAAACATATCCTCTTCAAATTTCGGTAATTGTCCCGTACCTATCATACTGTCTCTGTTCACCATAAACGGGGGTAATATTTCCAAATATCCGTGTTTTTCAGTGTGTAAATCCAGCATAAAATTAATCAGTGATCTTTCAAGCCTTGCCCCTAATCCCCTATACAGGGCAAATCTTGCTCCCGTTATTTTTGATGCGGTCTCAAAATCAATAATGTTCAGACCTGCAGCCACATCCCAATGCGGCTTAGGTTCAAAATCAAATTCGGTAGGTTTTGACCATTTTTTTATCTCTACATTGCATTTTTCCGCATTACCCTGTGGTACATCCGGATGGGGTACATTGGGTATTCTGAGCAGCGCATATTCCAATTTGCTCTCTATCTCTTTTATCTGCCCGTCTAAGTCTTTAATTGATGTTGAAAGATCTCTCATCTTTGCCATTATTTCCGAAACGTCTTTTCCTTCTTTTTTTAATTTAGGAATTTCCTTGGATACTTCATTTTGTTCGCCTTTCATCTGCTCTACTTCCTGGAGCAGGTCTCTTCTGTCTTTATCTAATTCAACAATTTCATCCAGGTTAAAATCTTTTTCCCCCCTTTTGGCCATAGCTGTCTTTATTTCATCTAAATTGGCCCTTATCCTCTTTATATCTAACATTGCTACTTTTCCTCCTCTTTTTATAAAAACAATAAAGCCCTCCGTCCCTATCAATAAAAGGGACGAAAGGCTCTGTTCCGCGTTGCCACCCTATTTGATCAGTTCAACTGATCCTCCTTAAAGCATTATAACGTATGCTATCCGTTTCCGCTTACTTGTTTTCCGCAGAACACTCGGAGATGGATTCAGCAATCGCTTCATCGATTTTCACCGGCCATCGACTCTCTAAATAAGCTTCATGCTTACTATTTCTCTTCATCGTTTTATAGCTGTATTTTGATGAAAACACCAAAAGATAAATATTTTCTAATACTCATATCATATTGTTAAAATTTAAAATTATATATATTATACACCCTTTTGGTTCTATTATATACATTTTTGTATATTTTTATATTATCGGTCCATAATTTAAATATACCATTAAACTACCATAGGGGGTAATATCTGTGAACAGTATAGATTTAATAAGTCAATTGGGGGATTTAAAAGAAATTGATTATAGAAATACATTGGCTATAGCCGCCTTGATAGAACTTTTGATAGAAAAAGGTATCATCACTCGCGGGGAGTTTTCCAAAAAATCGCACTATTTAGATAATATGTCCTTAGAACAGTTAAGGAGATTCCGAACGAGCATTTAAATAAAAGAATACTTTTTAATTCGATTTAAAGGACATTCTCCAAGTTTCGCTTTTAGTTATCGATCAGGTACCCTTTTTCATTTAATGCCCTTTCCATCTCCTTGAAATTTTTTTCATTTTCTATCTCCACGGTATGGATATGAATACCTTCCGTCAATGTGGAGAGCGGCTCCGCCTTTTTTCCGGTGATTTTATTCATAAAATCATCCAAATCTTTTTTATGGCCTATGTTCAGCATACCGGTTATTTCCCCATACAACGGATGTTCTACTATTACATCTATTATGGTCGCTCCATGGTCTACCATAATCTGCAATTCTTCCTCCATGGCATTATATCCTTTATGTTTACAGGCAATCCTTTTTTTTATTTTATCATCTTTTTTAAAAGGAATCATATAACCCTGTGGGGTTGCGATAATATCCTCCCCCTGAGCTCTTAAAAGAGCTATATCCTGCACTATAACTTGTCTCGATATATCAAACACCCGGGCCAGATCAATCCCCCTGATAGGCTCCTTACTTCTCATGAGTTTATCCAATATAATTTTTCTTCGCTCCGTATTATCCATAAAACCACTCTCCATCATACCGGTTCCCATCGAAGTTTTTTAATCTCCGGTTTCCAACCTCTCATCTATACTATACTAGATTCGCGCCACATTTAAAAGCCTTCTTATTGATATCTACAAATTGTTGTTTTACATTCCCCTCTATAATTTTTTCCCAATCTATATGATCCAACCCCATTGATTTTATAGTAGCACCCAACAGGATAACATTCATAACCTTGGAATTTCCCATATCCTTAGCATGCCCGGCCGCATCTATAACCACAGTATCCACTTTTTCCGAAATTTCTTCAATTATTCCTTGCGGATAATCGATTTTACCGGAAAGAATAGATATGGGGCTTATCTCATAGTTATTGATTACAACTTTTCCGCCGGGCTTTAGAAATTCAAGCCATCTTAAAGCCTCCATCTTTTCAAACGCCACCAATATATCCGCTCCCCCCAATTCAATGACGGCCGATTCTACCTTTTCACCGTACCTGACTTGAGATGAAACAGAGCCGCCTCTTTGAGACATTCCATGAATCTCACTCATCTTTACATCATATCCTGCTTCCATAAGGCCTGTTGTCAATAATTTACTCGCAAGAATTGTTCCCTGCCCGCCTACTCCCACTAAAAGAATGCTTTTTACCATATTATGTCCCCACCTTTCCTATAGCCCCTACGGGACAAACCTGAAAACAGACGCTGCAGCCCACGCATTGTTCCAAATCTATAGTCGCTTTCTTTGCCGCATTATCAAATGATATAGCAGGACAACCCGTTTTGATACAGACTTTACATCCCGTACATTTGTTTTGATCAATACTGTATTTATCTTGAAATATTTCCTTAAATTCTTCCTTATCCTGCAAGGACAATTTTTTCAACACACATGGCCATCTCGTGATAATAACAGAGGGTTCATCGAGGCTCAAAGCCCAATCGAGGGCAGCCTTCACCGACGTAAGATCATTCGGATTTATCTGCACGACGTTTTCAATACCGATTGCCCTCACAAGTTTTTCTATGTTCAATTCAACCGTTTTTTTACCCTGTAATGTATATCCCGTTCCCGGATTGTCCTGATGTCCCGTCATCCCTGTTACCCTGTTGTCCAAAATTACAGTAACAGCATTACTCCTGTTATAAGATACATTGATGAGGGAGTTTATTCCGGTATGAAAAAATGTCGAATCTCCCATCACAGACACTACCCTTTTGCCGGAATCCTTTTTCATATCAAATACCTGCTGCGCCCCATGTCCCATACTTGCGCCGGCACCCATACATATGGTGAGATCCACAGCATTATATGGTTCTGCAAATCCCAACGTATAACATCCTATATCTCCGGACACTATGATGTCTTTTCGCTTCCCCAACTGATAGAAAAATCCCCTATGCGGACATCCCACACAGAGAGTCGGAGGCCTTGGAACAACTTTTTTTCTGTCATATTCTATTGTTTTATTTGCTTCCCCAAATACGGACTTTCTTATGACATCCGAAGTCAATTCACCATAGGAAGGAAACAGATTTTTTCCAAAACAATCAAATCCTAAAATCCTGACCTGTTCCTCAATATAGGGATCATTTTCTTCAATGACGTATATTTTGTCGACATTACCGGCAAATTCTCTTATCTTTTCAGCAGGGAGCGGATTTGTAAATCCCAATTTTAAATAAGATACAGAATCTCCAAATACCTCCTTAGCAAATGTAAATGCGGCTCCCGAGGCGATCACACCTATCTTTTTATCATTCCATTCAAAATAATTTAATTCCGTAACATCGGAGAAATCCGACAGTTTTTGCATCCTTTCTTCAACCTTTACCCTCAGTCTTTTCGAAACTGCCGGTACACATACATATTTCATCACATCTTTTTTGTAATCTTTTATTTGAACTTCTTTTCTCTCACAACAGTGCACTATACCCTTCGAATGACATACCCTTGTTGTCATCCTCACCAAAACAGGCGTATCGTATGTCTCACCGATTTCAAATGCCGTTTTTATCATATCCTTTGACTCTTGACTATCCGAAGGTTCCAGCATCGGAATTTTAGCAAATTTTGCATAGTTGCGATTATCCTGTTCGTTCTGAGATGAATATTGTCCCGGTTCGTCCGCAGTTACAATAACCATCCCGGCATTTATTCCCGTATAGGAAATTGTAAATAAGGGATCCGCCGCAACATTGACACCTACATGTTTCATAGCAGCCATCGATCTGGCTCCGGCGACAGATGCACCCATGGCCGATTCCAATGCAACTTTTTCATTTGTTGCCCATTCAGCTAAAATATCCTCCGTATATTTTGCTATGTTTTCGAGTATTTCGGTACTCGGGGTTCCGGGATATGCAGATGCATATTTTACACCTGCCTCGTATGCTCCTTGTGCAACAGCTTCATTTCCGGTTAATAGTTTTTTCACATTTTTGTCCCCCTTGACTTATTATCATATGCCGTTAAATCCATATATCTGATAAAAATAAAAAATAATTTCTCCTCTATCATCATGCTAAAATACAAAAACACCCGTCTATTGAATAAATTATAACAAATTATATCGAATAGGCAAAATTATTATAACATATTTAGGATTTATCCACTACACGAATACACATGGAGATAGGACCTGCCAACACATGAATATACATGAGAACGGAACGAAACCGGAACTTTTTCAGTGACTTCGAAGGGAACCTTCCGGAAGATTAAATATCAAAAATATCCCTGTATTTATCTAAAATCAATATGAGGGGATATCCTAATCCGTAGCAAACTATGGTCTGTCCCAGAGCTACCCAGGCCATAATAACGGGAAGTGCCGTTTCATCCGCAGTACCCAAAAATATATAGTACAACATGGCACCTATAATGACGGCATTTATTAAAATAGGCGGTAATGGTGCCAATATTTTTCTGTGTGTTTTATAGGTAAAGTACGCCGCAATCAAGGTTGCCAGTGTTCCAAGGATGATATCCAACATTCCGTTAGGCCCTAAAGTGTTAGATATCAGAACACCCACCGTCAATCCCGGAACCGCCGCAGGTGTAAAGTAAGGCAAAATTGTCAATGCCTCCGCAACCCTCACCTGCATAATGCCGTAACTGACAGGTTTAAATATCTCCACCAAGATTACGTAAATTGCCGCAATCATGGCTGCCTGTGTCAAAAATTTTGTTTTATTCATCTTGTCCTCCCTTAATAAGGGCGAAACTATATGCCCGCCTTTTTTCGGGTAGACACATGGGTCTACCCCTACTGTTTTGTTAAAATGAGCTATCCTTCTTTAGGGTAGACACATGGGTCTGCCCCTACTTCCTTGAAATGAGCTGCCCCTACAATTCTGTTTGTTGAGATATTCTGTCTACGTGCTTTTTAAGAATAGCCCCTTCTTCCGCATTACATTTTAATGTTTCAATTTTTTCACTTTCGAAGTTTTTTAGATATACGGTGAAGAAACGTTCTTTTTCATCAATTTCATAATTGATACATCTATATCCATCGTCATACAACTCTTTAAACCTATCCGTAACCGTATCACTAAATTCTCTGTTCATGACATTAAATCCTCCCTGATTAAATTTTACAACAATTTTATCCGGTTTTTTGTAGAACAAATTACTTTTTAAAATTAAATTTATGGTAATATATAATTACTATAAATTTTTAGATGTCTAAAAAAGTTTCACGTTTAACTTTTCTAAAATAATATTCAGTATATAGTATGTCCGGTAATATTAGTATGCTATATATTGTATGTAAAATAAGTTTTGAATTGTGAAATTTTCTTGTTTAATAAAAACACGGTAAAATTGTGTTGACTGTTGCTAAATTTATATTTATCAAGATCGATAAACTTTATACGGTATAAATATTATCTTATTTTGGAGGTAAATTTTAATGAAAAAGGAAAGATTAGAAAAATTATATGACGGAATTGCAAAACTGACAAGGGATCCTTATATAACCGGAGACGGAAACGCAAATGCCAAAGTTTTACTGATCGGTGAGGCTCCCGGTGCAAGAGAGATAGAACTCGGAAAACCGTTTGTAGGACAAGCTGGTAAAGTTTTAGATGAGTTTTTAAGTGTGCTTGAAATTCAACGAAAAGATATTTTTATTACAAATGTTGTCAAAGCAAGGCCATTTAAAATAAATAAAAGAACAGGGCAAAAAATTAATCGCCCTCCCACGCAGATTGAAATAGATGCTTTTTCAGGCATTTTAAATAAAGAAATAGATATTATCTGCCCAAAAATTATTGTAACCTTAGGAAACACTCCCCTAAGGTATATCATGAATGACAATACGCTGACCATAGGTAATATGCACGGTGAACTGTTAGAAAAGGATAATTTATCGATAATGCCTTTATATCACCCGGCAGCAATAATATATAATCAAAATTTAAGAGAAATCTATTTGGCAGATCTTAATAAGTTAAAGCAAGTAATAAATAATATTTAGGTATAGATTATTAAATGTATCATAACCCCTGCCCCGATTATTGGCAGGAGATTTTGTCTCTTGCCAATACTAAATTTATATCGATAATGTTTACTGTTTCGGAATGTTTGAATATTTTTTAACAACACCCCTCCGAACATGTTTATGCTATATTCCTTTATAACAAAATAATGATTCAATTAGATTCTTCTCTGATGGTTGACAATACACGCATAAACAGATTAAAAGTATTTTTGCGATCGTCTTCTTCCGATTTTTTTAATTTATTTATATGATATATATCGTTTTTCTTCTGTTTTGCTTTTTTATCTTTGTATTTGCTCAACTCTATAATTTTGTTGATGCCCATGATTTCACTTCCTTTTAAATTATTTTATTAAATTTAAAATCCCAATTCCAATAAGGACTATGTTTTTCAAAGGGGTTCATTTTTTATCTTTAATTCCACTATATATTGCTTTAATATATCTTCAATTTTTTTTCTTAAAATCCTTCTTTTACTCCCTGTTTTTATTCCATACTTTTTTTGAGTTCCATTCTAAATTTTTCTATAATACGCTTCTCCATCCTGGAAATAGTCATTTGAGAGACTTGTAACTCCTTCGCTACTTTCATCTGTGTTTTGCCTTTAAAAAATCTATCTTCTAATACTCTCTTTTCGACCTCATTTAATCTTTTCATTGCCCTTTTCAAAAAATCTTTGTTTTCGATTTCATCAAATCTTTTATCTATTTCCCCTATAATATCCAACAACTGTATGTCCCTATTTTCCCCGTCATTATCATATATTAAATCTAAAGATCTGGAAGTATAAACCTGGCTGGCCTCCATCGCCTCTATTATCTCTTCCTCCGTACAATTTAGGTATTCGGCTATATCTTTTACTGTAGGCACCCTCTGTAATGTTTGCTGAAGTGTGTTTTTAGCCATATTAATTTTTTTAGATAACTCCTGTATTCCCCTAGGTACCCTGATAGACCATCCCTTATCCCTAAAATATTTTTTTATTTCCCCGATAATAGTAGGTGTGGCAAAACTTGAAAATTCAAAACCTCTGTCTACATCAAATCTTTCAATTGCATAAATCAATCCTAATGAAGCAACCTGAAAAATATCTTCATATTCTATACCTTTATTTAAAAATTTCTTGGATAAAATCTCTGCGATATACAGATGTCTATTTATTAACTCATTTCTTATTTTAATATCCTTAGTAGCAGCATATTTATTAAACAGCTCTTTTTCCGTCAGTTTTTCGTGGGATTTATTTTTACTTGGAATAATATCAATTTCATTAGTCTCTGCCGCAATCCTCATTAAATACCATCCCCTAAATATTTTATCATTCTTATCATCATCCCTTTGCCTTTTTCCGATTCAATTTCTACATCATCCATAAGAGACTTTATGATAAAAATACCTAACCCTCCTTCTTTAAGATTATTGTAGTTTGGTTTTCGTATGTCTTCTAATTCGCATTTACATCCTTCTCCTTTATCGTAAACGGAAATTGTTAATTTTTTCTCGGTTAGAACAAAGTTTATATTGTATTCTCCTTCATCACAGTATCTGCATCCATGGGTAATTGCATTATTACATGCCTCAGAAATAGCAATCTTCATATCCTCTATTTTCTCAATATCAAAACCTATCCGACTGGCAATAGCAGCCACTGTCAGTCTTGCAACTCCCACATATTCGGGTTTATTCGGAATAGACAACCTAATCTCATCACTTTGGTTTGCTTTCATTTTGCTTTGCTCCTTTTCACCAGATATTGTTACCAAACCCTCACCCCTCAATAATAAAGACTTTATCCAGTCCTGTAATTTTTAATAGTTTCCCTATATTTGGCTTAATATTGGAGATGATTATATCTTTATCTTCCTGTTTTAATCTTTTCAGTGCCCCGATCAGTATTCCCAACCCTGTACTATCAATGTATTCCAATTTATCAGCATCTATTTTTATGTTTTCCTTTTTCTCTTTAATAATGAGCTTAAAGGCCTCTTTCAGCTGTCCTGCAGTATATACATCCACTTCTCCTTCTAATTCAACAAGCCAATAGTTGTTTTTACTATCAAAATCTTTTTTTATTTTTAGTGACATAATATTTATCCCCCTTTTTTGTTTAATTAAACATGTTAACGTTGGTTTTATAATTTATCTCCTTATTATATCAAATTATTATATCAAATTTTCAAAGTTTAAACCATCAATTAAACAAATATTCCGAATATTTGTTTGATTTATCATAGAAAAAAGGGCGGACACACGGGTCCGCCCCTACATACTGAAAATCAAATATCGGCTTTTCAACAAACTAAATTTGAAATCAAATATCGAAATCCAAATTTTTATCTGTTGTTTTCCTCGTGTTCCGGCATCAATGCTATAGAAACTATAAATTGGCCTTCCTCTGTTTTCATGAGGGTAACTCCCCTGGTATTCCTACCCTGTCTCGATATATTGCCGACTTTCAGCCTTATTACAGTTCCGTCGTTGTTTATTAACAATGCCTCATCTTCCTTGGTCACTATTTTAGCGCCCACCAGTTTTCCCGTTTTCTCAGCCACATTGTAGGTTTTAACTCCCTTACCGCCTCTGTTTTGTACTCGATATTCATTTATATCCGTCCTCTTTCCAAAACCTTTCTCGCTTACCACCAATAGATCCGTATCTTCCCGCACAACTTCCATAGAAACAACATAATCATCCGGTGACAGGTTGATTCCTTTTACACCCATAGCGGTTCTGCCGGTACTCCTCACATCGCCCTCTTTAAATCTGATGGTTTTTCCTTCGGCCGTAACTAAAATTATCTCCTCATTTTCATCTATCAATTCAACCTTTATCAACTCGTCGTCTTCTCTGATGCTGATAGCCATCAGCCCACTCTTTCTTGTGTTTTCAAACTGATCCAACTGGGTTTTTTTAATTATACCGTTTCTGGTAGCCAATATTAAATATTTTGCATTCCATTTTCTGTCTACCGGTATTGTGGCTGCAATCGTTTCATTGGTACTGAATTGAATCAAATTGATTATCGCTGTCCCTCTCGCTTGTCTTCTTGCCTCCGGGATTTCATAAACATTTAACTTGTAAACCTTACCCAAATTTGTGAATATCAATAAATAATCATGGGATGACGATATAATTAAATTTTCAACAAAATCCTCTTCCCTCGTGGTGAGACCTGCTATTCCCTTACCACCGCGTCTCTGGCTCTTATAGGTATCGACAGGAAGGCGTTTGATGTATCCGAAATGAGTCAGAGTAATAGCCACATCTTCCTCTTCAATCATATCCTCTATATTTATTTCTTCAGCTTTTGTTGTAATTTGGGTTCTCCTCTTGTCTTTATATTTTTCTTTTATTTCCAACAACTCTTCTTTTACTATATTGAGTACCAATCTTTCATTGGCCAGTATTTCCCTCAATTGACTTATCAGCTTTATTGTTTCTTCATATTCTTCTTCTATCTTCTCTCTTTCAAGCCCTGTAAGCCTTTGAAGTCTCATATCCAGAATCGCCTGTGCCTGTTTTTCGGACAAGTTAAACCTTTCCATCAGGCCTTTTTTAGCTGTTTGTCCGTCTTTTGACCCCCTGATAAGTTTAATAACTTCATCCAAATTGTCCAATGCGATTTTTAGCCCTTCTAATATATGAGCTCTCTCTTCGGCCCTATTTAAATCAAATTGTGTCCTGCGTGTTATTATCTCTTTTTGATGATCTAAATAATGGACCAGCATTTCTTTTAAATTTAATACCTTAGGTTCTTCATCTACTATGGCCAACATGATGATACCGAATGAGTCCTCCATTTGGGTATGTTTATATAGTTGATTGAGAACGACATTAGCATTCGTATCCCGCCTGAGTTCTATCACAATCCGCATCCCTTTTCTATCGCTTTCATCCCTCAGATCCGAGATCCCCTCTATCTTTTTGTCCCTCACCAATTCGGCTATTTTCTCGATCAATCTAGCTTTATTTACCTGATACGGTATCTCCGTAACAATGATATGCTGTCTTCCTTTGCCGATCTCCTCTATCTTTGCCTTCGCTCTTATCTTGATTATTCCCCTGCCCGTATTATATGCTTCCCTTATCCCTTCTTTTCCCATAATAATAGCACCGGTTGGAAAATCCGGTCCTTTTATATTTTTCATAATATCTTTTATTTCTGTCTCACTATTATCTATCAAGGTGATAACGCCATCTATTGTTTCACCCAAATTATGAGGTGGAATATTGGTCGCCATACCGACAGCAATACCGCTTGAACCGTTGACTAATAAATTCGGAAATTTGCTCGGTAATATAGTCGGTTCATTCAGAGATTCATCAAAATTCGGCCTGTAATCTACGGTCTCCTTGTTGATATCCTTGATCATCTCTATAGACAACCTGGTAAGCTTTGCTTCAGTATATCGCATGGCAGCCGGGCTATCCCCGTCTACAGAACCGAAGTTTCCCTGCCCATCCACCAGCAGGTACCTTGTAGAAAAACTTTGGGCCAGACGCACCATTGCATCGTATACGGCAGTATCTCCGTGAGGATGATACTTACCCAAAACATCCCCGACAATACGTGCCGACTTTCTGTAAGGCTTATCAGGTGTTAAACCCAATTCCATCATCGCATATAATATCCTCCTGTGAACCGGTTTCAACCCGTCCCTGACATCAGGTAAAGCCCTTCCTACAATAACGCTCATAGCATAGTCTATATAAGATCTTTTCATCTCTTTTTCTATATTTATAGGGATTATTTTGTCTCTTTTTTCCATTATTTTTATCACCCCTTACTATATATCTAAATTTGTAACTAATTTTGAATTTTGTTCGATAAACTCACGTCTCGGTTCTACCTTATCACCCATCAGGGTAGTAAATATATCATCCGCCCTAGCCGCATCTTCAATGGCAACCTGTAAAAATGTTCTCGTTTCAGGATTCATTGTGGTATCCCAGAGCTGTTCGGGATTCATTTCTCCAAGCCCCTTATATCTTTGAATATCTATATTCCCGCCTATTTTTTCTAATTTTTCCTGCAGTTCTTCCTCCGAATAGGCATATTCTTCTATTTTACCTTTTTTCAGCCTGTATAAGGGAGGTTGTGCAATATACACATGCCCCCTCTCTATCAGAGGTTTCATATGCCTGAATAAAAATGTCAATAACAATGTTCTTATATGAGCACCGTCCACATCCGCATCAGTCATTATTATTATTTTATGATATCTGAGTTTATCTATATCAAATTCTTCTCCTATGCCCGTGCCGAATGCCGTGATCATAGCTCTGATTTCTGCGGAATTTAACATCTTATCCAATCTTGCCTTTTCAACATTCAATATTTTCCCTCTCAGCGGCAATATGGCTTGTGTATGCCTATCCCTGCCCTCTTTTGCACTGCCGCCCGCCGAATCCCCTTCCACTATATAAATTTCACTCAGTGCGGGGTCTTTTTCCGAACAATCCGCTAATTTCCCCGGAAGTGCCGAACTCTCCAATACATTTTTTCTCCTGGTCAGTTCCCTGGCCTTTCTTGCGGCATCCCTTGCACGTTGAGACATCAAGGATTTTTCCACAATGATCTTTGCCTCCGCCGGATTTTCTTCCAAAAAGGTTTCCAATGCTTCCAACACACTGCTTTCAACAAAACCCCTTATTTCACTGTTCCCTAATTTTGTCTTTGTCTGTCCTTCGAATTGAGGCTCCGTGAGTTTAACAGAGAGCACACCCGTCAATCCTTCTCTTATATCTTCCCCTATAAAATTAGCATCTCTTTCTTTTAAAAATCCGTTTTTTCTAGAATAATCATTGAATATCCTCGTTAAAGCCGATCTGAAACCGCTTAAATGAGTTCCGCCTTCCTGTGTGTTTATATTATTTGCATAACTGAGAATGTTCTCGGAATATGCATTCGTATATTGCATGGCCACTTCCAATATGTTATTTTCTTTTTCCCTTTCAAAATATATTATCTTATTATGGATTGGCTTTTTGTTTTTATTTAGGTATTTGACAAATTCTCTTATTCCTCCGTTATAATAAAACTTTTCTTCTTTTTCTTTTCCCGTTCTTTTATCTGTCAAAGTGATCTTTATTCCCCTGTTTAAAAATGCCAATTCCCTCAAACGGTATTCTAATGTTTCATACTCAAAAACTATCTCTTCAAATATATCCGCATCCGGTTTAAATATTATTGCCGTTCCTTTTTCTTTGGTCTCCCCTATCAATTTTATATCCTCTACAGGGTCCCCTCTTTCATATCTCTGCCAATAAACCTTACCGTCTATTTTAACAGTAGCTTCTAAATATTCCGACAAAGCATTGACAACGGCAACCCCAACACCATGCAATCCTCCGGAAACCTTATATCCCCCGCCCCCGAACTTTCCTCCGGCATGGAGCATTGTAAGCACTGTTTCCAAAGTGGATTTTTCGGTTTGAGGATGAATCTCTACGGGAATACCCCTTCCGTTATCATTTACCTCTATGGAATTATCATGATTTATAATTACATTGATAATATCACAATGACCGGCTAATGCCTCATCTATGCTGTTATCAACAACTTCATAAACTAAATGATGCAATCCCCTCGGTCCTGTTGTGCCTATATACATGCTGGGCCTTTTTCTTACAGGATCTAATCCCTCTAAGACTTGTATCTGGTCTGCACTATATTCTTGTATTTGTCCACTTCTCATATCTAACCTCCCACTATAATTACTATTTTATAAAATCAGCCCTTTTTAGTAATGTAAGGGCAGAAATAGGTGAATAGTAAATTTTAATCCTATGTACAGTTTTATTTTCAACCGTTCCTACGATAATAAAAGAACGTAATTTATCATTCATGGCTCTATCTATAAACCCCTCTTCTTCACATGTTTCTAAAAATTCTCTGCTGATTGTCGAATTCAATGTAGATTTCATATCCAAAATAGCTATAATATCTCTTTTGCAGATAACTACATCTTCACCCAGATGAAGAAACATTTGATATCCCCCCATATATATAATAGCACATCTATTCATTATAACCATTTTACAGCAATAATAAAAGTTA
>JALNXC010000005.1 GCA_023230535.1 Alkaliphilus sp.
AAATTTTTTAGCTATGGACGGGTATAATTCCTTTGTAACCGCGCTCAATAACCCCGTATTTTCCACAACCATTGCAATCGCTTCTCTCAAATAAAGATACCCCTTGATATGAGCGGGAACTCCGATCTCATGTATTATATTGGTAATTTCCGCTTCAAGGCTGCGATTTTTTGTTATCAGGGCCGAACGCCCCTGCCTATTTTTATTCACAATATTATTGGGGACAACAGCTTCCCTCGCCCCCGTTATTTGCCTTATTCTATCGATAAAAACTTCAAAATCGAAAGGTTTAATCACATAGTAATCAGCGCCTAAACTTATTGCTCTCTGTGTGATTTTGTCCTGGCCTACCGCCGATAATATGATAACCTTAGGAAATTTATTCAAATTCATACTGTTCATCTGTTCCAGGACCCCCAGCCCGTCCAGATGCGGCATTATAATATCCAAAATAACCAGATCCGGTAATTCATGTGATATTAATTCTATAGCCTCTTTCCCATCATTAGCTATTCCCATTACCTCAATATCATCCTGTTTTTTTAAATATTCATCCATGATGTCGCAGAAATCCTTATTATCATCAGCTATCAAAACCTTTATTTTTTTACCATCCATCAAAATTTTCCCCCTTAGAACCCTCATTTTTCATATCTTTTATCTATTTATCTATTTGTTCCCATTAACATATTCGACAGTATATGTTCAATCCCTTCTATTTAAAATTAATTCATAAAAAAAGTATAATACATTTTTCTCCAAATTTTTCACTCGGTATTGCCGGCGGTTTCGGATTCTGAAATCATCCACTCAATAAATACGCCATATCCCTTGGTAGGGTCATTGACAAGAACATGAGTGACCACACCTATTATTTTGTCGTCCTGAATGATAGGGCTTCCGCTCATTCCCTGGATGATCCCCCCCGTTTTTTCCAACAATCTTTTATCCGTAATTTTAATTATCATGCTCTTTGAATCCGGTTTTGTTTGCAAATTTATCTTTGTAATCTTTATTTCAAATTTTTCTACCGTATTATCATCCAAGGTTGTCAATATAAATGCTTTTCCTTCTTTGATCTCATGCTGATATGCGATGGGCATGGATTTTTGTTTGCCGATACCTTCGACATCCGGAAACAGCTCCCCATATACACCCAATTGAGTATTTTTTTCGATTTTCCCTATCGGATTATTTGTCTCATAAAATACGCCCTTTATCTCCCCGGGTATCCCCCGTTTGCCCTGTTCGATGGAAACAACCCTCGATCTCACAATTTCTCCGTTTTTTATCGAAAGCAATACCCCCGTATCCACATCTGTGATTGCATGACCGAGGGCACCGAATTTTCCGCTGTCCGGATGTATAAAACTCAATGTTCCTACACCTGCGGTTTTATCGCGCACCCATAAACCTAATCTGTATTCTCCGTCCTCTTCGGATTTTATCGGATTTACATCGATTACAAATTCCTTTCTGTTCCTTATGATGGAAAGACTGAGCTTATCGCCGTCGCTTGCTCTTACAATTTCACCGACATGGGATGCGTTTTGCACTTTTATATCATTGATCTTAGCCAATGTGTCCCCCGTTTTTATCCCCGAAATCGATGCCAAGTTATGTGTTTTAAAGTTATCATCCGTAATATCGGCTGTCCCGACAACCAATACCCCGTCCGTATTCAATCTTACACCTACGGATTGTCCGCCCGGAATAATTTTAATCTTGGGTACAACATTGATTTTTATATTTTTATACGGTATCAAACCCAATATTTTTAATTGAAGATTTGCCGTCCCTTTATCCAGTGTTTTTAATTCAAAAATATTTTTGTTTGCCAATATGGAGTTTGCAACATTTTTGACCTGATTGACCTCTAATATTTTATTTATATCATCCGCAGGCAATGAAAAGCCCAGCGGAAATCTCGCCCGCAGTGCATATTCATCGCCTATCGTTATGTTATATTCCGAATTTATATTATTGATAATTTCAAGTGTGTACATACACATAAAAAATATAAAAAAAATAGACAAACCTATTGCTAAAAGCGATTTAAGCCTTCTGTAAATATTCATTTAACCCACTCTCCTGCCATTCTGACCCGGCAAATTGGTCTTATCCGTTTGCCTGTTATAATTAGATTGGCTTTTTGGAGGTGTGTTTATAATACATAAAATATATTAAAACTGTTATTATAATCCTATTCTATCTTATCAAGTTTCTAAAATGTTCTATAATGTCTTCCATCTTATCTATATCCCTGATGGCCAAAAAAATAGTATCGTCCCCCGCAATTGTCCCTACGACCTCTTCTAAACCTACGGCATCTATGGCGGCCGCCGCAGCTTGTGCAGACCCTGTCAAGGTTTTCATAACTAAAATATTTCCGGCATAATCAATCGACACGATTGAATTTTTGAATATTTTTACAAGGCGATCCGATAAGATATTATCTTGACCGTTTAGTGTCGCATATTTATATCTTCCATTTTTAGTTAAAATTTTGATGAGCCTGAGTTCTTTGATGTCTCTTGATACCGTGGCCTGAGTTACATTTAATCCCTGTTTTTTTAATTCGTTTGATAATTCCTCCTGTGTCTCTATTTCTTTATTTTTAATAATTCCAAGTATTTTTTTGTGCCTCGTATATTTCATTTGATACCTCCTGTTCAATAATAATCTCATGATGATAGGAAACCTTCGGTTATGCCATCCTAAGACGGACAGTATGAATGGTTCTTACGAAGGATCTGTATTTTAAACCGATCGAGGCTTTTCGCTAACGCTGAGAGTGGCAATTATTGGAATGTGACCTGTTGATTGCATCATCTATGTATTCCCTGCTTAAAGGCTCCTTCTTAAAATCATCCGTATTTTTCATATACAACAGATACTCTATATTTCCCTTCGGGCCCTTAATAGGCGAGTAGGTAAAATCAACTGCTTGAAGCTTAATTTTTGCAGCAAATTCGACAATACCCGATACCACGCTTTTATGTATCTCTATATCCCTCACTACACCCCCTTTGGCAACATTTTCTCTGCCGGCCTCAAATTGAGGTTTAATCAGGGCAACTATCCCTCCATTCTCTTTGAGGAGCCCCTTTAATACGGGGAGCACTAATCTTAAAGATATGAACGAAACATCTACGGAAGCAAAATCCGCCTTTTCTCCAATATCATCCGATGTAACATGCCTTATATTTGTCCTCTCCATAACCACTACTCTTGGGTCCTGCCTCAGTTTCCAGTCAAACTGCCCATATCCCACATCGATGGAATATACCTTTTGAGCCCCGTTTTGAAGCATACAATCGGTAAATCCGCCCGTGGATGCCCCTACGTCCAAACAGATCTTACCATCTAATATTATATTGAATTTATCTATTGCCTTCTCTAATTTTAATCCTCCCCTGCTCACATAGGGAATTGCATCCCCCCTCACCGATATAGGGGCATTTTCGATCACATTTGTGCCGGGTTTATCAATCTTTTGATTGTCAACAAAAACAATCCCGGCCATCACGGCCCTTTTCGCTTTTTCCCTGCTGTTAAAAAAACCCTTTTGAACCAACAAGATATCTATTCTTTCTTTTTTACCCATGGTAACTCCTCTAATTATTTTGTCATTGCGATATTAAAAAAAGTAGGAAAATTAAAATCATTTTTGATTTTCTCAATTATATCATATTCCGCCAAGCCAAGGCTTTTATATAAAATATCGGTATCCCCATGTTCCACAAATTTATCCGGAAGTGCAAATACTCCTACTTCCTTGAGGACTTTATGGTCATTTAACAATACCTGGACAAGGCTTCCGAAACCTCCGATTTTAGCATTATTTTCGATAGTATATATTTTTTTATGTTTTTTGGCCAAATCAATGATGAGGCCTTTGTCAATAGGCTTAATAAACCTGGGATTTACCAAAGTGGTGAGAATATTATCATTTTTCAGCTCCTTGCATATATCCAAAGCTGTTTGATTGGCAGTCCCCAGTGCAATTATCAGAGCGCCCTCTCCCGTTTCATAGACAATTTCCCCCTTACCAAGCTCTATGGAATTAAATGATTTTCCGTCCCCCGGTTTTGCCGCCCCCCTGGGATAGCGAATCGCTACGGGCCCGTCATGATGCATAGCAAATTTGATCATCTCCTCCAATTCCAAACCGTCCTTGGGAGCTAAAAATGTTAAATTAGGGACACAGGATAAAAATGATACGTCAAATGATCCATGATGTGTTTCTCCGTCGCCCCCTACAAGGCCGGCACGATCTATCAAATAAGTGACAGGTAAATTCTGAATACATGCATCATGTATCACCTGATCATATGCTCTCTGCAAGAATGTGGAATAAACCGCAAAAACCGGCTTATACCCTTCGACGGCCATTCCGGCTGCAAATGTTGCCGCATGCTGTTCGGCAATCCCCACATCAAAGAACCTGTCCGGATATTTGTCGGCAAAACTGCCCAAACCGGTGCCCGACGGCATAGCGGCAGTGATGGCAATGATCCTCTCATCCTGTTTTGCACATTCAACTAAAGTATTGCCTGCGATTTCGGAATAAGTCAAGGCAGCATTATCGGAAACAGGTTCCCCTGTTTTCACCTTAAAAGGATTGACTCCATGGAATTTACACGGCGATTTTTCGGCAAAATCATATCCCTTGCCTTTCTGAGTAAGTGCATGTAACAGGACGGGGCCTTTGATATTTTTTATGCGGTTGATCATACTATATAATGCATTATAATTATGCCCGTCGACGGGACCCATGTAGGTAAATCCTAATTCTTCAAACAATACACCGGGTAGAAAAAAATATTTTATACTGTCCTTCGCTTTTTCCGCGGTTTTAAAAACACTTTTACCGATAGCGGGAATGTGGTTGATTAAATTTTCAACATCACCCTTGAACTTAAAATATATGGGTGCTGTCCTTATTTTGCTCAAATAGCTGGACAGGCCGCCTACATTCGGAGATATGGACATCTCATTATCGTTTAAAATAACAATCATATTTTTTCGGCTCTGACCGATATGATTCAATGCTTCAAAAGCCATTCCGCTCGTCATCGCTCCGTCACCTATGACCGCTATGACATGGTGTTTCTCGCCTTTCAAATCCCGTGCCGCAGCCAAACCCATGGCAGCGGATATAGAGGTGCCGCTGTGTCCCGTGCCGAAAGGGTCATGCTCGCTCTCGCAGCGTTTCGGAAAGCCGCTCAACCCCTTATATTGCCTCAAGGATGAAAACTGCTCTCTTCTGCCGGTCAATATTTT
Organism: Alkaliphilus sp.; assembly: GCA_023230535.1. Lineage (GTDB taxonomy): Bacteria > Bacillota > Clostridia > Peptostreptococcales > Natronincolaceae > JAAZJW01. The sequence goes on from JALNXC010000005.1 coordinate 5,287, forward strand.
ATGTACATATGATTGATGCCCCACATCCCAGATAATCTTATCCTTCGGGCTGTTAAAGGCGGTATGCAATGCCAAAGTCAATTCCACTACCCCTAAATTAGATGCTAAATGCCCCCCGGTTTTAGATACCGAATCTATTAGAAATTGCCTGATCTCTTCAGCTAATATGTTCATTTCTTTATTATCAAGTTTTTTCAGATCTTCAACACAATTAATCCCGGTTAAATATTGATACACTCATAACATTCCCTTCCTATTTTTTTTGCTTTATCGGGGAAATAATTTCTATCCCTGTTTTTCTGTATACGAGGTTTAAAAAACGTGCCGTATTAAAAACAATAGTGTGGGCATTATTTATAGCGATACCCTTCCCGACGGCTTTACCGCCCACGGTAAATGCCGCAACCAAACCGCTCAAAATTATGGTCAACAGGGACCTGGACATGGAAAATGGCAATGTCCCCAAATTTATAATGATGCTGGCTCCCGCTACCCCGCTTAAAATGCCGCAGATATCACCGATTACATCATTGCAAAAATTCGATACCGGCCCGGCATTTTTTAAGAGCTTAATAGCATACCCCGCCCCTTCGACCTTATCCGCAGCCATAGCATGAAAAGGCCTCTCCGATGCAAAAGTTACCGCTATACCTATAATATCGGCTAATACGCCTATTAAAATAATGATCATTAATGTTATAATTGCAAAGAAAATTCGTGCATTGCTCAAAATGACTTCGGAAGAAATACTTATTCCTATCGCTAAAAAAAATGTCCAAACAGTGATTATAATAACCCATCTAAAATTATATTTTTCCCATAAATCCGATAATCCAATATTGGATAATCCCGTATTCTTATTGCCCTTAGACAATATAATCCCCTAACCTTTCTTTCAAAACATTCCATAAATATAAAGGCTGACAGCATATGCCATCAGCTCTCTATCAGTGATAGTATAATTAAGTAAATTTTACGGCTTAGGTCCAGTTGGATTTCCCAAACCGATGCTGCCTGTCACCATCGCAGCGGTTTCCCTTTAAATCGGTTTCTATCCCGTCACCAAGGATAGGACTGGATTACCACTCAGTCCGCACTGTAATCCCTAATATACTTCAGAATGAACAGTCTAGGAGTTTTCCTCAACAATTAACCTAACCCTTAGCCTCTTTTGCAACATAGATTTCAAGCAGCAATAAATCCTTTCACCGGGCCCTGGTTTCCGGAAATAGATCTGCCTATCCGCCTACACCACTCAAGGCAGGCTACACTGTCTAATTGTATTTACATACAATATCGCAGGTTCCCCCTTTTCATTAATATGAACAGGTCTCCACGGAGAAAGGGTCTACGCCCACATGCCATTGTGGATCGCCCCCTCCCCTTACTCTCGGAACTAACCCCCAACTGGGCGTCGGCAGCCAGAACTAAGAACTTCATTGATATGCCCTTTGACGGATTTTTAGCCCCGCCCTCGAGGTTGGATTAATTGACTAGAATACTGCATCACTGTAATTTAATCATAGCTATTATAGCATATAAATTTAACCTTATCAAATCATTAAATTGGCAATTATTATTCCTAAAATAGCGCCTGCAAATACCTCAACAGGAGTGTGACCGATCAATTCTTTTAATCTCTGTTCCGTTATTATTTTTTTCTTTTTGTGCTGCATGTCTTCCAACATTCTGTTTAATATAATTGCCTGTTTTCCTACCGCCCTCCTCACACCCGCCGCATCATACATGATCACGAATGAAACGGATAGGGAAATTGCAAAATATGTGGAATCCCAACCATGTATCAATCCGATAGCCGTTGTCAGGCCCATCACAAACGATGCGTGTGAACTGGGCATCCCACCCGAACTTACAAATCTTGTAAAATCAAAACGTCCTTTTACTATAAAGGCATGAATCACTTTGATCGTTTGGGCTACAAACCAGGATAAAGCAGCAACATGAAAAATTCTGTTATTTGCAAACGATTTTAAAAAATCCAACAATCTTCCTCCTCGAAAATCAGAACTCTCTGTTCATCAGATAATCGCTCAATTCTAAAAGAAAATTCGATCTGTCCCTATAAGGATTGAGCAGTAATTTTACGTTTTCAGTCAGTTCTTTCGTATAAGCAATAGATGTTTCTAACCCAAACAGAGCCGGGTATGTGGCTTTGTGTTTATCGATATCTCCGCCGGTACTCTTACCTAATTTACTTTCGTCCCCTATGATATCCAATATATCGTCTTTTACCTGAAAAGCAAAGCCCAGATTTAAACCTGTCTGTTCCATACATTTTATATCTTCTTCAGAAGCTCCGCCGATGATGGCCCCTATCTTTAAAGCGGCAACAATCATAGCTGCGGTTTTATTTAAATGGATATATTCCAAAGTTTTTTTATCAATATTTTTATTTTCACTCTCCAAGTCAACCGCTTGACCGGCGATCATACCGTTAATTCCGGCAGCGCAGGCTATTTCCCTTATACTTCTTATATGCGGATGAGGTTCATCCTGCTCAAGGGCATTATCCAACATGATTTCAAAAGAGTAATTGAGTAAACCGTCCCCTGCAAGTATTGCAATCCCTTCTCCGAATACTCTATGATTTGTCGGCTTGCCTCTCCTGTAATCATCATCATCCATGGACGGTAAATCATCATGAATCAGAGAATAAGTATGGATCATCTCCAATGCACAGGCGTAGGGCATGATTTTATCGGTATCATCCCCAAACAAGCCGTAAGCAGACAGAGCGAGTACGGGCCTCAGCCTTTTACCGCCTGCAAACAAACTGTATTTCATTGCTTCTATCAATGTACTATTATATCCTTCTTTACAGTCTAAATAACCTATAAGTTGATTATTTACTAATTTTATATAATTATTTAACTGTTCTTTAAATTTCATCTATTACTCATCCTCATGTTTAAAGGGAATTTTTTTAAATTCGCCGTCTTCTTGTATGATCAAACTTATTTTTTTCTCTGCTTCATTGAGTTCCTTACTGCATAGCCGATAGAGATTTATCCCTTCTTCAAATATCTTTAATGATTCGTCCAAAGATAATTCTTCGTTTTCTAATTTATTAACAACCTCCTCCAGTCTAATCAATGCTTCTTCAAAATTAAAATCAGACAATGGTTCTCGCCTCCTTCGCATATTTGATGACTTTACAATCAATTTTACCGTCTATTAAACCTATATTTAATACCTGATCCTTTTCCACCTGTTCTATAGATTTAATTATCTTTTCATTTTCGTCTCTTACTATAGAATATCCCCTGGAAAATATGGATAGAGGGCTCAATGCATTCAGCCGCTCACCTATATGCATCAAATGTTTTTCCTTAAATTCCTTCTTAGTTTTTAGAGATTTATTTAATTTTTGTACTAAATCATCTATGTATTGCTGTTTTTCATATATAGGATTTAGGGGGTATTTAAAAAAATGGTTGTTTTCGGTCAGAGATAGCCTCTGCCGCAATGTATTGGTTTTAACGTCAATAGAATATAATAATCTCTTCTCTAGGGAATTCATATATTCCTTTATCTCTATAATATTCGGCACGACCAACTCTGCGGCCGCGGATGGAGTAGCTGCCCGTAAATCTGCAACAAAATCTGCGATTGTAAAATCCGTTTCGTGCCCTACCGCAGATACTATGGGGATATCGCTATTAAATATGGCCCTGGCTACTTCCTCTTCGTTGAAGGCCCATAATTCCTCTATAGAACCCCCGCCCCTACCGACAATTGCGACATCGATATCCGAAAAATCGTTGCACATTTTTATAGCATCAATAATAGACGGTACTGCGATTTCGCCCTGTACCGAAACGGGAAAAATATACAGTTCTGCTCCGGGAAACCTTCGGAGTATTATAGAAATAATGTCCCTGACGGCTGCTCCCGTAGGTGATGTGATGACAGCAATTTTTTTGGGGATATAGGGGATCGGTTTTTTATGTTTAACATCAAAAATACCTTCCTTCTCCAATCGTTCTTTTAACTGTTGATAAGCCATATAAAGAGCACCCATACCTGCCGGTTCCATATCGTTGACATATAATTGATACTGTCCTCCCCGTTCATATATGGATATATATCCCTTACAGATTAAATTCATCCCTTCTCCGGGGACAAACTTTAACCTTTCGCAATTTGACCTGAACATGACACAGCTGATTCTGCCGCTCTTATCCTTCAAGGTGAAATACATGTGCCCGCTGCTATGCGGGTTATAATTCGAGATTTCACCCTTTACATGTATATGTGCCAAAATCGGATCACCGGTTAAGATTCTCTTTATATATTGATTCACTTCCGAAACAGAGAGAGCTCTAATTTGCATATAATTTACCTTCCTTTAAATTAACTTGTTGTGGTGGAATATAATTAAATATTAATAAAAAAATTGATTGGTACAATGGGTTGAATTATATGTTTTCTATTCGTTTTCCTTTAAACCTTCTTTTTCTATGTAATTGTCCAAAATACCGTTGATAAAAGGCGGTGATTCATCGGAACAATATATTTTAGATAATTCAACAGCCTCATTGATCGATACCTTATAAGGTATGTCCTCCATGTATAAAATCTCGGAGAGGGCAAGTCTCAAAATTGCCAGGTCAACATTTGCAATACGATTGAGTTTCCATCCCCTGGAATAGTCTTCAATAATTTTATCTATATTTGCTATATTATCTATGGTTTTGGTCAGCACACTATAAATATATTCATTCTGTTTTTCATTGATGCTTCCTTCTTCAAGATGATATTCTATTCTGTTCAAATCGAAATCGTTATTCATATGCATATCAAACAACACCTTCATGCATAACTCCCTGGCTAATTTTCTGCTCATATTTTCACCTCTTTGCAGTCCTTCGGTATACACTATTATATATTATATATTGTTACATGTAACTAAATATTTAAAAGTACAAAAATGAGATTTTTTACTGCGCCCGGAGTGATACGATTTGTCAATCTGAGACGGACAGAATGTGCAGTCGAACATTACAAATTTGTTTACTCCCTCCGGTCATACAAATTTGGTCCTAAAAGTGCCACTGTGCCGGTTTTCAAAAAAACCACTGCACTTGGCCCCATGGTTTTTTATTGGCTCAAATCCACATAAATTAACCCTCTGCTTATAGAGGGTTAACTAAAATATTTTTATTTTAATTATTTTTTCTCTTCCTGTTCTACATTTTCCTCAGGAAAATGTACACCTTGAACATGTATATTTACTTCATTAACCTTGATACCGGTCATTGTTTCTATGGACTTTTTAACACTCTCTTGAATCTCCCAGGCTACATCGGGAATTTTTGTCCCATATTCAACAATAATATATAGATCTATGATGGCAATTTTCTCTTTTACTTCTACTTTTACTCCCTTAGAAAGGCTTTTTTTGCCGAGTACTTCCGCAATTCCGCCTACAAATCCTCCACTCATCCCGGCCACGCCTTTAACGTCAATAGCAGCTAATCCTGCGATTGTTGCCACAACATCATCTACAATTTTAACTTCTCCATAATCTAAATTTTCAGTCATATCCATTCCTTCACCCCCTGAATGTCAATTTGATTAATTTATTATATCAAATCTAAAACCTATTGACAAACAGTTCTCTATGACCTGACCCAAATCGAAAATGAGAAGCGAGAAGTTATATGTTGGAATAACCTCCGATAAGGCAGGTCAAATACTTTGCTCTATAACTATTTTATTTATTTTCTATTCATAATAATAATATCATCCATTGCGATATCTGTCTCCCTTTTTACAATATCGACTATTTGGGCGACATCTTTTTCTGTTAGCTTTTCGCTGTTTACAACAATATTTATGGACTGATCGCTCAAATAAACTATTGCATCATCAAATCCCTTTGCTACGATCATGTTTTCTACAAATGTTTCTTTTTCCGTATTTGTAATCGTATTTAATTTAATATTCAATGCTTCGGCTCGCATCTCTTCATTAGTATTCCTATCATTTATTATATTATTTAGGGAAGTAACCATTTCACCCCTTTTTTTATCTCTTTCTAATTTACTTTCGATAAAATATGAACTGCTCTTCATCAGTTTTTTACTCGTAACTGTTTCAACAATCTCCGCATCCGAAGCTTCGGCTAATTCCGTGGTCTCACTGCTGCCTCTGCTGTCAACAATTACGATATCGTCCGATTTATCCTCCTCTCCAACCTCTATACCGCCCTCGGCTTCCTGTATTGAATCATCCTGAACAGTATCCTTTTCCGCAACATCTTCGATTCCATCTTCGCCGAATACGGCTTTCTCGTCCAACAAATTATCAAGTTCCCCGCTCTCCTTCATCATTGTCAATTCGTACTTTTCAAGTTCGCTTGAAGTTTCAAGGAGTGCCTGTTGATTTAAGCTGTAATTGACATAACCTATAAGGCCCAACATCAGCACTAAAGAAACTATAGCAAAATTTTTTCTTGCTCTGGCTGTAAATTTCATAATATATCCCTCCTAAAATTGTTTTAAATTATTTATATATCTTCTTAAAATATGATTACATGGTTTGTCATACTGAGAAAAAAACCACTGTACCTTGGTCTTCATGGTCTTTTTAGTCTTTGGCATATACTTGGACCCTATCACCGGAAACTTGGAGCACAGTTTTTACCGCATCATAGAGCCGCATTTTTACTTCTATATCATCCGCACCCTCCGCTACAACGATTACACCCCTTATCTGCGGTTTTATCTCCTTTAAGACAAGCGGTTTAGCAGTATTATCATTTGAAATGACAATATTTTCAGTGAGATTTTGTGATTGAACAGTCCTGACACCTCCGCTCGCATCTTTTTCTTCCGAGGTATCTTCGATTTTAACCGTATTGGATGCCGGGATAATTTCAGAGCCCATATCAAATGTGATCATAACTTCAACCTCACCCGATCCCTTGATTTTCCCAAGTATCTGTTTCAATCTCTCTTCTATCACCGCTTCCTCTGTTTTAGACATGCCGCCTTCTTGAACAAATGTATCCCCGCCGGTTTTTTTAAGACTATTCTTCACATCCGAATCCTTTACTAAAAAATCACTTGTAAAAATTAAAGCTATAATAGCTATCGCCAGTAATACTACAATATTCGCCACATACTTTTTTGACATGAGCTCCTTTAAAAAATTTTTTATATCTTCTAATTTCACGACCTTCCCTCCCCACCCGATTAATTATTCTTGAGTATATGAATATTTATGTTATCCTTTGATATGTTGTACAAATTGCCGATATTTTCTTTTATCAAATCTGTCTCATTATTAACTAATATGCTACCGACCTCTACAGTATTATTATTATTTTTTCTTACCGGTATATTTATTTGTATCGGCTTGACTGTCTTGTTTATAGGTTTCACATTCTCCGTTTTTTCCTCCAAAATGATATCGAAATTTTTTATCGACCCGAATTCCGGGCTGCTATTGTTATCATCAATTTCTATAGCCACATTATTGACGGCATATTCTGTGTTTTGCTCTATATAATCCTGCAGTTGTTTACCGATTTCATTTTTATATAATCTGATAACGGCTTCGTCATTATCATATTGAACACTGCTCATTCTATTTTGAGCGGTTGACAGTTCCAATTGATTAGATGCTTTTAGGATTCCCTCTTCAAAATCAACCTGTCCACCTATGAATTTTGTCAGAGGTGTCAAAATCACCACTACGAGCAAAAATCCCATCACTACGTCTATGTATCTCTTGTAATTTGAATTAGGTATCAATATCTCTATAAATGTCGTAAATATAATAACCGAAATTATTGTGACGACCCACTCGCTAATAAAAGCCACCATATCACCTACCTCATCATCATTGTAATATTACCCGCACCGACTATAACGGTGATTGTAATAAAAAACATGATTGCCACGGAAGATACGGTTGCAAGTATCAGAATTAACGAATTACCCATATGATTCAGGCAATCTGCTAACCGGCTCTGTGCTATAGGCTCCACAATAGCGGAGGATAATTTATATATGGCTATCAGAGCGATGATTTTAATCATGGGAGCCAAACAGATCATAAAAATTATTATCAGGCCCATCACACCTATGCTGTTTTTCAACAAGAGTGAATATCCTATGATTGTATCCATGGCATCCGATAAAAATTTTCCGGCAATGGGTATGAACCTCTCTGCCGCAAATTTAGCCGTCCTTATCGTAACACCGTCTGCTGTGGATGTAGTTATCCCATGTATTGATATTATTCCGACAAATACGGTTAAAATAAAACCCAGTATTACTATCGCCGACTGTTTCAGCAGGCCTGAAAGTTTGATTATCTGTACTTTGGATGAAAGATTATTGACAACGGCCAAGACTGCCGAAAAAAATATCAAAGGCAGGACTACGGATTTTATTATGGTTCCTATAAAACCTATGGAGCCCAATAAAACCGGATGAAAAAAAGCCGAGGTTGTTATTCCGCCCATGGCAATCAATATTCCGAGCAAAATCGGCAAAAGAGCCTGCATAAATGCGGTCATGGTGTCTATCGTGTTTTTCCCCAGGTTGATAGCTATCGTAAAACTTTTGACGGCAACGGAAATGATGACCATATAACATACATTGTAAGCGAGTTTTCCTACCACATCATTTTCAAACGCACTCTGAAGATTAACCAATATCGCATATATGGAGGCCAGGACTATTATCTGACCTAGTATCTTCCAGTTGGCGATAACCTCCTTAAAAAAATATTTCATGGTTCCCTTGGTTATATCCTGCGGGGTTATAACCCCTTCGCCTTTGAATAGCTTGGTTATAAAGGTTTTTATATCAATCTTATGTATGTATCCGTCCAAATCATCATTTATACTGTCCGCTATTTCCTGCAGATTGCCGATATTGAGCTCGTCTAGCCGTTCTACAACAAAACTTTCCGAAGTTATTGTGTCTTCATTCGCTACTGTATCTTCAACTGCCCATGCAAATCCGGTGAAGGCCATATTCAGAAATATAATTATAATAAAATATATTTTGATATTCTTCATTTTTTCACATCCTAAAGTGTTAGATAGTATAAACAATGCCTATATACAGGCCATGGGGACTTGTACCAGGCCATGGGGACCGGTACCGTGGTTTGCGCTTTTAAAACCATGGTCCCTGTCCCCGTGGCTTGCATGGCTCGGTCCGGTTTATTGCATAAGCCACTGTGCCGGCCTCTAAAAAGAACCACTGAACCTGACCCCATGGTTTTTTTAGGGGATCATGTTGATGATGAGGTCCGTCAGAGAGACCAAAATCGGCACTGCCAGCACCATGATGAGGATTTTGCCCGCAAACTCAATCTTGGAAGCCATCACCCCTTCACCCGCATCTCTACAAATTTGAGCGCCAAATTCCGCTATATAAGCAATTCCGACTATTTTTAATACTATGGACAGATAAACGGAATCGATATTAATTTTGTTTGCAAACCTGCCCAGTATCTCTATCACGGATTGAATTCTGGGCACCATAAATAAAAATATAATTATTCCCGCAACCAGGCCGATATACATGCCTATTTCCGGCTTTTCATCTCTTATCAGGACAGATAATATAGTTGCGATCAACCCGATTGCAACTATTTGAAAGATTTCCATCATATCACATCCCTAATATAAGTGAAACATTGTTTTAACCGTATCAAACAGGTTTGTAATTAAATTGATAACCATCGTAAGCACTATTACAACCCCTACCAGGGTGATCAACATGGCCTGTTCTTCCCTGCCCGCTTTGATTAAAACCTGATTGAGTATCGTAATCACTATTCCGATTGCAGCTATTTTAAATATAACATCGATATTCATAACCATAATTTTTCCTCCTGCGATTATCTATTTTAGAGGACTATTATTACTATCGTCATTCCCAATAAAAATCCAAGATTTTTAAATAACTTGGTATTTTTATTCTGTTCTATCAATGCAAGTTCATAATGCCTCTTAAATTCCTCCCGTATCAACCTGATATGTTTCATCTGATCTTCACAATTCGATATCCCTAAGTTTTTGCCCAGAGATAACAATAAATCTATGTCCTCCCCATTGAGGCAGGTATGCCCGGCCTCTTGGGTCACTGCACTATACCAAATCTCATCAAATGTTTGTCCCGAATTGCAGTTCAATAAAGCGGCA
>JALNXC010000006.1 GCA_023230535.1 Alkaliphilus sp.
ATCAAAAAGGGGTGAAAAATTGACGCACGGAGGTAAAATAGTGCAGGTCGTGGTAAACAACAACAGTTACAGGACGGATAAACTGTTTGACTATAAAGTTCCTGCCCATTTATGCAATAAAATAGCTTTAGGGATGCGGGTGATCGTTCCTTTTGGGAGGGGAAATCGGAGGCTCGAAGCATATGTTTTCAATGATATGGATAAGCCATCAAATGAGAATATAAAATTAAAAAATGTGTTGGCAATTATAGACGAAAAACCCATTTTATCGGAAAATCAATTGAGGCTCATAATTTGGATGAAAAATCGATATTTGTGTAAATACATAGAAGCCATACATTGTTTGATACCTAAAGGTATGATAAAAAAAGAAAGAAAGTTAATTATATTATCAGATACCGAATGGAAGGAATCAGTTCCGGTCGGTCAACAAAAATTGCGGGATGTGCTCATCGTACTGGAGGAAATGGGAGGAGAAATATATTTAGATCTATTGATTCAACATGTAGATTATAAAGATATCAACGATGCTATTAAAACCCTCCTTGAAAAAAATATAATTGATATAAAATATGAATTTGATAGTGAGCTAAATATAAAGACAGAGCAGTATGCACACATAGTTGTGGAAGATGAAAATTGGAATGAAGTTATAAATTCATTAAAGAATGCAAGAAAACAAAAACTTTGTTTAGAAATATTAAAACAATACGGCAAATGCAGTGTTAAAAAATTGTTAAGTGTAGCCGATACCGGAAAGGGAACCTTGAATAGTTTGCAAAAAAAGGGGTATATAAAATTTATCGATGTAGAGGTTAAAAGAGATCCCCTTGCGGGTAAAAATTTTGCCGTTTTTCCGAAGATTCTTCCTAATAAGGAACAGCAAGAGGCGATAGACAAAATAAGTGATTGTATAAAAAACAATATAAATAGTAGCTATCTGATACATGGCATCACAGGTAGCGGTAAAACAGAAATCTATTTGCAACTCATAGAAAAAGTAATAAAAAAGGGTAAGCAGGGAATTGTTCTTGTACCTGAAATCTCCCTTACACCTCAAACCGTTGCCAGATTTATGGGTAGGTTCGGAGAACGGATAGCCGTATTTCATAGCCGTCTGTCGGGCGGGGAGAGATACGATGAATGGCGGAGAATTGTAAATGACGAAGTTGATATTGTAATAGGAGCAAGATCCGCTATTTTTGCACCGCTTAAAAATCTTGGAATAATTATTATAGATGAGGAACATGAATATACATACAAATCCGAACAGCCGCCGCGGTATCACGCCGTTGATATTGCCGACTACCGCAGACAATTGGAAGGTGCCGTATTGGTATTGGGTTCTGCCACACCATCTATAGAAAATTATCATAAGGCTCTAAATGGCCGGTTGGAATTGATCAACTTGACAAAAAGGGCCGTAAATACAAGTTTACCTGAAGTAAAGATAGTCAACATGGCGGAACAATTAGAAGCGGGAAACAGGGAGATATTCAGTTATGAATTAATAGATGCCATGGATGAAGATCTAAAAAAAGAAAAACAGATCATTTTATTTTTGAATCGAAGGGGATATTCAAGTTTCGTATCATGTAAATCCTGCGGTTATGTTGAAAAGTGCAGCCATTGTGATATAGCTATGACTTTTCATAAAGTTGATGCAATGCTTAAATGCCATTATTGCGGTCAAATCAGAAAGGTGCCTGCAATATGCCCTAATTGTAATAAAAGTAGTATAGAATGCTTAGGGGTTGGAACCCAAAAAGTTGAGGATCTGGTTAAATCTTATTTTCCGGAGGCGAGAATAAAACGGATGGATACGGATACAACGAGCCGGAAGGGTTCACATGAAAAGATTCTTGAAGACTTTAGAAAACAAAAAACAGATGTTCTTATAGGTACGCAGATGATTTCCAAGGGTTTGGATTTTCCCAACGTCACTCTTGTGGGTATTATTTTGGCGGATCTGATTTTAAATTTACCGGATTTTAGGGCGGCAGAGCGAACTTTTCAGCTGATCACTCAAGTAGCCGGCAGGTCCGGAAGGGGTTTGGACGAAGGTCGGGTAATCTTACAGACCTATGATCCAAATCATTATAGTATTGTATTTTCAAAAAATCATGATTATAAAAGGTTTGTTGAGGATGAATTAATTATCAGAAAAGAATTTTGTTATCCTCCTTTCTCAAATTTAATTTTAATAGGATTTGCAGGTAAGGATGGAAAGGATGTGCGAGATACGGCCAATTCAATAACAAATCATATAAAATATATTTTAAACTCGCAGGGATATAAAGAATTTGATAATATTATTTTAGGGCCCAATCCAAATATAGTGAGCAAAGTAAAAGGGAGTTACAGGTATCAACTTTTATTAAAAGATGTTGATGTACCTTTTAGGCTATTAAAAAAGGCCATAAAATATTTATTGATAGATAATAGAGGCAAATATGTTCCAAGGGATATATTATGTAACATCGATATAAATCCATGTACTATTGTTTAGTTTAGGAGGAAAACAGTTATGGCAACCAGAATTATCCGTAAAGAAGGTGATCCGATATTAAGAAAAGTTTCAAGAGCGGTTGATAAAATTGATGATAGAATTATTACTTTATTGGACGATATGAAGGAAACAATGTATGATGCCGATGGCGCGGGTTTAGCAGCCCCACAGGTCGGGGTTTTAAGGAGAGTAATAATTATAGACGTAGGAGAAGGTTTAATCGAATTAATAAATCCGGAAATAGTATCCGAGGAAGGCAGTCAATGCGGCGAGGAGGGGTGTCTCAGTTTACCCGGAATTACAGGGGAGGTCATAAGGCCCAATATAGTTAAAATAAAAGGTTTAGACCGTAAAGGTGAAAAGATTGTTCTTGAAGGAAAGGAACTCCTGGCCAGGGCATTTTGTCATGAAGTAGACCATTTAAATGGGATATTATTTATAGATAAAGTAAAAAAAGACGAAGATGTAATCGAAAAGGAATAGTGGTGATTTTGTGAAGATAATTTATATGGGAACCCCCCAATTTGCTGTGCCTTCCTTAAAAGCTTTACTAAACAGTAAACATGATGTGGCAGGAGTTTTTACTCAACCGGATAGGCCGAAGGGCAGGGGCCGAAGGATTGATATAACACCTGTAAAGAAGGAAGCGTTAAAGTATAATATTCCTATATTTCAGCCAAATACGTTAAAAGATGCGGAGGTGTTTAAAAGTATAGAAGGATTGAGCCCGGATATTATTGTAGTCGTAGCCTTTGGACAAATTTTACCCGGGGAAATTTTACAAATTCCGAAATATGGTTGTATCAATGTTCATGCTTCTTTGTTACCAAAATACCGGGGGGCTGCTCCCATCAATTGGGCCATTATCAATGGGGAAAAAAGCACCGGTATCACTACAATATATATGGATACGGGGATAGACACCGGGGATATTCTATTGAAAGAAGAAATTGAGATAGGCAAAGATGAGACGGCAGGGGAGCTTCATGATCGTTTAATGAATCTTGGTGCCGAAGTTTTGTGTAAAACGATAGAGTTGACAGAGGCTGATGAAATACAACCCTTACCACAAGATCATAATGAAACATCATATGCACCGATGCTTACCAAAGGGTTCGGCAGGATAGATTGGGAAAAATCTGCTGAAGAGATTAAAAATTTAATCAGGGGAACAATCCCGTGGCCTACGTCCTATACTACGTATAATGGAAGGATTATGAAAATATGGAGGAGCAGTGTAGTTCACAGCAACAGGGATTATGAACCCGGAAAAATTTTAGAAGTAAAAAAAGATTGTATTTTTGTTGCTACGGGAAAAAATATATTGTCCATAGAAGAGTTGCAGTTCAGTGGCAGAAAAAGGCTGAGTGTAAATCAATATTTGATAGGGAATAATATTGAAACAGGTAAAGTACTAGGTGGGTAACATGGAAATTAAAAATATATCGAAAGCGGAAAATATTTATAAAAAATTCATCTTTCTTTTATTATTGATGTTCGGTTTAATAGTAATCTCTATCATTTGTTTAATAATAATTGCAAATGTACAGAATGAATATCTTTTCGGAACAATATTTGTTATCATGATTACAATGCTGTTCGGTATAGGAATTTTGTTGTTAGGAATAATTTTTAATGTTATGCTTTTACGGCATGATTATCCGGTACCTAAAATTTCCAGAGGTTTATTAAGGTTATCCCTCAAGGTAGCATATCCGGGATTGCTTTTTTTAAATAAGTTATTGGGATATGATAAAGACTTTATAAGAAAAATTTTTATAGAGTTAAATAATAAATCGATATTTATAGATAAGTATAGTATAGAGGGTAATGATATATTAATTTTGATTCCGCATTGTATTCAGAAAACATTTTGCCCCCATAGAATTACTACGAACATTGGAAATTGTAAACGCTGCGGCAAATGTAAAATAGGTGATTTGATCAAGCTGAAAGAAGAATTCGGGGTAAATGTAAGAGTAGCAACAGGGGGTACTTTAGCGCAAAAGATAGTTAAGGATTTAAAACCTAAGGCTGTCATAGGTATAGCTTGTGAGAGAGATTTAATAAGCGGGCTGAATGATATAGGAGACTTGCCGGCTATTGCCATAACAAACATACGTCCTGAAGGGCCATGTGTAAATACATCAGTCGATATTGATGAAGTCAGAACCGCAATAAAACATTTTTTATATGAGGAGTGATAATATGCCATATGGATTTGGGTATTTTGATCCGACCATGATTTTGTTAATTCCGTCTATTATACTCGCTATGTACGCCCAGGCAAAGGTCAGATCAACTTTTATAAGATATTTAAGAGTGGGCGGTAAAAAAGGATATACGGGTTATCAGGTTGCCAGATATATATTGGATAATAACGGGATGAAAGATGTGCCGGTTGAGTTAGTCGGAGGCCAACTTGGTGACCATTATGATCCGAGAAAGAGAGCAGTTCGTTTATCTAATGATGTATATCATGGGCATTCCATAGCATCCGTCAGCGTTGCCGCACATGAAACCGGTCATGCGATTCAGCATGCAAAGGGTTACATTCCGCTCAGTTTTAGAAATATTATTTTCCCGGTAGCCAATTTCGGTTCAAGGGCGGCTTGGATTTTTATTTTCCTTGGCCTCATAATGTCAATGCCATCCCTGTTGGATTTAGGAGTATTGTTATTTTCCGCCGCAGTATTATTTCAGGTTGTCACACTTCCCGTAGAGTTCAATGCGAGTAGCAGGGCAATAAGGTTATTGGACGAAGGCGGGTTCATTGCAGAAGATGAATATAAACATTCTAAAAAAGTGTTGAATGCGGCAGCGCTCACTTATGTAGCAGCTATGGCCACAGCAATATCACAATTAATACGGCTGCTTTTGATAAGGGGCCGGAGAAGGGACTAAAGGCGTAGACCATACGCCTTTTTATTTTTACCTCGGTAATCCTGTAATATTATATCTTATTATTGCAGTATAACAAATAATTTTAATATATAATAGTCGAAAGGAGCAAAAGAATGAACTCAAGAGAAGGGGCATTGTTGATTTTATATGAAATAAACGAAAAAGATGCTTTTTCAAATATAGCAATAAACAGAGAATTGAGGAATAAATCCTATAACCGCTTAGATAAAAATTTGATTACGGAACTTGTTTACGGTGTTTTGGAAAATCAGATCTATATAGATTATATAATAGAACAGTTTTCAACCGTTAAAATAAAAAAAATGAATCCCTATACGCTAAATTTATTGAGGCTCGGGATATATCAATTATTCTTTTTAGAAAAAATACCTGATTTTGCGGCTGTAAATGAAACCGTAGATATATCCAAAAAATATTGTAGAAGAACAACCGGATTTATAAATGGGATCTTGAGGAATGTCCGGAGAAATAGAGAAAATATTAAACTTCCAAGCCTCGATAAAAATATTGCCGAATATCTATCGATAAAATATTCGCATCCTCAATGGTTGGTTAAAATGTTTTTAAACAATTTTGATAAAGACTTTACGGAGGGACTCCTAAAGGCAAATAATGCCGTGCCGGATTTATATGTACGTATAAATACGTTAAAAATAACTGTAGACGATTGTATCAAACTTTTTATCGATGGAGGATATACTGTAGAACAAAATTCATTTATAGAGGAAGCAGTTATTGTTAAGGGGCTGCATAGCATAGAGCAATCCGATTTATATAAAAAGGGGTATATTCAAATACAGGATTTAGGCTCTATGCTGGTTACTAAAATATTAGATCCCGAGGAAGGGGATCTTGTAATAGACGTATGCGGTGCTCCCGGAGGAAAAGCCGCTCATATGGCTCAGCTGATGAATAATAAAGGGAGTATAATTGCCAGGGATATTTATGATCACAAACTGGGGCTCATTGAGAGAAACGCCAAAAGGTTGGGCATATCAATAATCAGAACGGAAAAATTTAACGGAAATGTTTTGGATAAAAAAATGTTAAATAAGGCCAATAAAGTATTGGTGGATGCGCCCTGCTCCGGGCTGGGTATTATTCGTAGGAAACCCGAGATAAAATATCGAAAACAATATAGTGATATAAGGGCCATTACGGCCTTGCAATATGATATACTTAAAAATGCATCAAGGTATGTAAAATCGGGTGGGGTATTGGTATATAGTACCTGTACCATAAGTCCCAAAGAAAATGAAGATATTGTACGGAAATTTTTAATTCATAACCCGGATTATACCTTGGCCGATATCGGAGATAAATATAGGGATTTTTTTCCTGGGAAGCATCCTGAAAATATGATTCAACTTTATCCCAATATACATAATACGGATGGATTTTTCATCTCGAAGATGGAGCGTATCAGGTAGAAGACCCGGGAGGTTAATTATGAGAAAAAAGGATTTATTGAGCTTGACTCCCATGGATATTGAGGAATTTTTAGCCGGCATGGGTGAAAAAAGATTCAGAGGAAAACAAATATTTCAATGGATAAACAAAGGAATCAAAGATTTCGATAAAATGACAAATTTATCGAAGCCTCTGCGCGAAAAATTAAAAGATTATGCTTATATTACAAATATAGAAATAAAAGAAAAACTGGTTTCCAATATAGACGGAACAACAAAATACTTATTTTTGTTGGATGATTATAATATAATAGAAGGTGTGGTTATGAAATATCATCATGGACTGACGGCTTGTATTTCTACACAGGTAGGATGTGCCATGGGTTGTACTTTTTGTGCATCTACATTAAAAGGTTTAGTCAGAAATCTGAGAGCCGGGGAGATGGCGGATCAGATATTAACTATGCAAAAAGATATGGGTGAGAGAATTTCCAATATAGTATTGATGGGAAGCGGAGAACCGCTGAACAATTTTCATGAGACAATAAAATTTATTAAAATAATAAATGATGAGGACGGTTTAAATATAGGCAATAGGCATATCACACTTTCAACTTCGGGTTTGGTTCCGCAAATTAAAGCCCTGGCGGATTTGCAGATACCTATTAATTTGGCGGTGTCACTTCATGCTCCTAATGACGCGTTGAGAAAACAGACTATGCCCATAGCTAAAAAATATTCAATCAAAGAATTAATAGAAAGCTGTAAATATTATATTGACAGGACAAATCGCAGGGTGAGTTTTGAATATGCCCTTATAAGAGGCATTAATGATGATGAGGCTCATGCCAGGGAGTTATCTGATTTATTAAAAGGCATGCTCTGTTATGTAAATTTAATACCTGTAAATACCGTAGAGGGAAAGGAATACAAAAAACCGAATATAGGAGATACCGGAAAATTTCAACAGATATTGAGAGGGTCGGGAATAGAGGCTACCATAAGGAGAGAAATGGGCGCGGATATTAATGCGGCCTGTGGGCAACTTCGAAGAAAATATTTACAAAAGCAATAAAAATGATTAAAATAATATAAACAACAGGAATTCACATAAGAGGGGGGAAGAGGATGGATATAGGGGCTATCTCGCATGTTGGAAGGGTTAGAGATATAAATGAAGACAGTTATTGCGTTTTAGAAAAAGATTACAATCTGTTTATTGTTGCCGATGGTTTGGGAGGCCACAACGCGGGAGAGGTTGCCAGCCTCCTCGCTGTTGACAGTATCAGGAATCATATTTCAAAATATATTTCCATCAACATGGAGGAACAACTGATTAAAGGAATCATATATGAGGCTTTTAATAAAGCAAATGAAAATATATATATACATGCCAAAGAAAATTTATTCTGTGACGGAATGGGAACAACTACTACACTGGCATTAAAAATCAATTCTACGCTCTATATAGGGCATGTAGGGGATAGTAGGGCTTATATTATAAGGGACAACCGTATAGAACAAATAACTTTAGATCATTCCCTGGTTGCAGAATTAGTCAGAAACGGAAACATCACCGAGGCCGAAGCAATAAAATATCCCTGGAAAAATATTGTTACCAGGGCCTTGGGAACGGATAAAAATATAAAGGTTGATATTTTTATGACCGGTTTTTTCCCGCCGGATATATTGATTTTATGTACCGACGGTTTGAGTAACTTCGTAGATGAGTGTGAAATTAAAAGAGTTGTATTAGAGACGAAAGATAGCAATGAAACATGTGAAAGGTTGGTATCTATGGCAAATAAGAGGGGCGGATACGATAATATAACCATATTGGTTGCAAAATATGATAAAGAAGACATAGAAAGCAGGTGAATACATGATTGGTAAGATATTGAGTAATAGATATGAAATTGTTGAAAAAATAGGCGGAGGAGGGATGGCCTTAGTATATAAGGCTAAATGTCGACTGTTAAATCGTCATGTTGCAATTAAAATACTGAGACAGGAATTTGTCAACGATAAGGATCTATTAGATAAATTCAGAAAAGAATCCCAAGCCGCGGCCAGTTTGTCCCATCCCAATATAGTTAATATATATGATGTTGGGGAGGAAGACAATATTTACTATATCGTTATGGAATATGTGGAGGGTAAGACCTTAAAACAATTGATCAGAGAAAAAGGGAAATTCTCTGCGGATGAAACATTAGAATTTGCAAGGCAAGTTGCCCTGGCGCTAAAACATGCTCATTCTAATCATATTGTTCACCGGGATATTAAACCTCATAATATTTTAATAACGGAAGACGGGAGGGCTAAGGTTACAGACTTCGGAATCGCTTTGGCAGCTACATCATCTACTATTATTAATACCGGGAGCATAATCGGCTCCGTTCATTATTTTGCTCCGGAACAGGCCAGGGGAGGCTATACCGATGAAAAATCGGATCTGTATTCCCTGGGCATCGTCATGTACGAAATGATTACCGGCCGATTGCCGTTTGACGGTGATGCTCCGGTTACGGTTGCATTAAAACATATTCAGGAGAGGCCGGAACCGCCTTCTAAGTATAATCCCTCTATTTCAAAGGATTTAGAGGCCATAATTATAAAGTTGATTCAGAAAGAGCAATCGGCAAGATATGCTAATGCTGAGGACTTAATAGAAGATTTGTACAAGGTAAAGAGCAATATTGGATTGGGCAATATAGATAATACTTTGGAAATAGAAGATTCTCCGACACAGGTTATTCCATCCGTCACAGTCGATGAGATAAATGAATTGATCGACAGTGATGATGATTCGAATGTAGAAAATAAACCTTCAAAAGGAAACAAAAAGCGTAAGTTTTTAATAGGCTCTGCTGTCGCTGCTGCCTTGATAGCTGCTCTATTATTTACATTTGCGATTCTTCATCTGGCTAATTTTTTTAAGGTAGAGGATGTGGAAGTACCAAAATTTGTAGGTCTCAGTATTCAAGAGGCCGAGGAAAAGGCGGAAGAAAAAGGGCTCAGGTTAAATGTGAGTTCGGTAAATGATGATACCATACCGAAGGATGAAATAATTAAACAGGATATTGCGGAAGGGATGGTAGTGAGGAAGAATACCGTAGTTAAGGTGACAGTCAGCAAAGGCAGTAAGTTGGTCATTGTTCCGCATTTAATTTACGAAAACGTTATGGATGCCATAGAACTATTGAGCAGGAATGGCTTGGAACCGGGAACAGTCGATGAGGACTTCAGCGAATTATCTGTGGGTACTATTATCAGTCAGGATCCGAAGGGCGGGGATGAAGTACCGCAGGGTACCAAGGTTGATTATGTAGTCAGTAAGGGATTAAAGCCCGAAACCGTGTCCATGCCGGTATTGGTGGGAAAAACCGTAGAGGAGGCCAGAGACATAATTGCACGGAATAAATTAGAGGTAGGGAGTACTACGGAAAAGTATAGTGATATATATGTAAGAGGATATGTTATTGAGCAGAGCATTCCTGAAAATAAAGAAGTCAATATAGGGTCTGTTGTCAATTTAGTTGTCAGTAAGGGCAGTGATTCACCGGAACAAATGGAGGAACCGGATGAAAATGGAGACGAAGATGAACAGACCGGCCAATCCGAGATGACGACACAATCGATCATAATCGACTTAAGCGATTATAGTGGTGTCGTTGATATTGCAATAGAACAGGTAGATGACGACAAAACTAAGAGGGTATACAATAAAAAGCATGATATAGAAGAAGAGGGTAATGATGTAAAGATATATCTAACCGAGTCGGGACGTCATGGATATAAAATATATGTCAACAAGAAATTGTTAGAAACAAGGGTAATAGATTTTTAGGGAGGAATTTAATGTATAGGGGCAGGTTGATAAAGGGGATTGGCGGTTTTTACTATGTTGATGTAGAGGACGAAATAGTTGAATGTAAACCCAGGGGACTTTTTAGAAAAAAGAAAATCGTTCCCGTAATTGGGGATTATGTTAAAATAGATGTTATAGATAATGAAAATAGAAAAGGTGTCATTGAAGAAATAGAAGCTCGACAAAATGAATTGACCAGGCCTTCTGTTTCCAATGTTGACCAGGTTGTGGTTGTGTTTGCCGTTACCCGGCCCGATCCCTGTTTTTCTCTTTTAGATAGGTTTTTGGTCCTGGCGGAAAGCCAAAGATTAAAAATAGTTATATGTTTCAACAAGGTTGATTTATTAAATGAAAGCGGGTATAGGGAAATAGTTGATATATATACCGCAGTCGGTTATAAAGTGATATTAACCAGCAGCATACTGGGTGAAGGTATAAGGGATTTAGGCAAAGAGCTCAAAAATAAGACCACAGTATTTGCCGGGCCCTCCGGTGTTGGAAAATCTACCTTATTAAACTGTATTTGCCCAAGCTTACAATTAGAAACAAAAGATGTGAGTTTGAAAACCGGAAGGGGGAAACATTCTACAAGACATGTAGAACTTATAAAGATCGGAAAAGATAGTTGGGTTGCGGATACTCCGGGTTTCAGTTCCTTAGCCATTGATTTTATAGATGAAGAAAATTTGTATTATTATTTTCCGGAATTTATGCTCTATGGAGATACATGTAGATTTAATTCCTGTAAACATATAAATGAACCCGGTTGTAGTATCAAAGAAGCCATAAAACTGGGGAAAATTTCGCAACAGAGATATAGCAGTTATATTCAACTGATTGATGAGATTAAAAAGAGTAGGAGGTATTAAAATAATGAAATTGGCTCCGTCAATATTGTCGGCAGATTTTTCTAATTTATTGGAAGATATAAAAATGGTAGAAGAAGCGGGATGTGACATGCTTCACATAGATGTAATGGATGGACATTTTGTGCCTAATATTACGATAGGCCCCCTTGTAGTAAAGAGTTTAAAGGGCAAAACCAAACTTCCCCTTGATGTACATTTAATGATAGAAAATCCTGATAGATATATTCCGCAGTTTGTAGATGCGGGCGCCCATATTATATCCGTCCATAGCGAAACCTGTCCCCATTTGCACAGAACCATACAATTTATAAAAGATCATGATGTAAAAGCAGCTGTTGCATTAAATCCTGCTACACCTCTGAATGTGTTGGAGTATATATTAGAGGATTTAGATATGGTGCTTTTAATGACTGTCAATCCCGGGTTTGGAGGACAAAGCTTTATAGAATTTAGCCTGTCTAAGATAAGTGCCTTAAGGAAAATGATAGATGAGAGGGGACTTGATATCGATATTCAAGTAGATGGGGGTATCAAAATAGACAATGTTAAAAAAATTGTCAGGGCAGGTGCCGATATAATTGTTGCGGGTTCTGCCATATTTAATAGTAAAAATGTTAAACAGGCAGTGGAACAGTTTAAAGCGAGTGTATAGATAGAACAATTTATTATGCAGGCCGGCTTTTATCAGGCAATTACTTGTTATAAATTAGAGGATGAAAATAATATGGAAGTGGTAATAGTAGCAAATGGTGAAATTAAAAATATAAATTTTTTAAAATATGTGATTAAAAACAGTGACCATATTATTTGTGCGGACGGAGCGGCTAAATATCTGATGGACTTAAATATCTGTCCGGATCTGTTGATAGGTGATCTTGACTCTATCGACAAAAAAACTTTGGAGTGGGCAAAAAAGAACAATATCAAAATCCAAAGGTTTCCGGCAAAGAAAGATATGACAGATACGGAATTAGCTGTAGAATCCGCTCTAAAACAAAATCCCAATAAAATAACCATTATAGGTGCTATAGGTTCACGTTTGGATCACAGTTTGAGCAATATAATGTTATTATATAAAATACATAGGCTGGGTATTGATGCAGCCGTTATCAATGAGATAAATTATATCACCATAGTCGGTGACGTTTTAAAAATGAAATGCCGGATAGGAGAAATTATTTCCATTATACCCATCGGTGGGGATGTAAAAGGGGTCACTTTAAAAGGATTGGGATATTCTTTGACCGATCATGATATAAAAATGGGCAGCTCCTTGGGTATAAGCAACAAATCCGTATCGGAGGAAATTATTATATCGGTTAAAGACGGTATTTTGTTAGTCGTTAAAATTTATTCTTCAGAGCAAATTAAATAAAATTGTAACGGGTGTATTTTTGTCACAAAAATCTAAATTTTTTGTGACATTTTTCGTTGTTCAGGAATAGTATAGTAGTATAATATTACATAGGGAAGGTGAAGATATGTTTAAAAGGAGAAGAAGGCATTCTTCACTAAAACTTATCGGGTCAATAATCACATTGATTGGGGTAGTGATGTTTTTATATATTATCCCGCTGCAAATATGGTTTCTTATAATAGCCGGACTATTTATCATGATAGGATTGCTGTTATGCAAAATAGATTGTTAAATATAAAAAGCCGCCATTAATGGAGGCTTTTCTTATATAAAATTATAACGCTCTTTTAACTTTACCGGAACGTAGGCATCTCGTACATACGTTGATTCTCTTTATAGTGCCGTTTACCACGGCTTTAACTCTTTTTAAGTTAGGCTCCCAAGTTCTTCTACTATGACGATTTGAATGACTGATTTTATTACCCGAAACTTTACCCTTTTTACAAATTTCACATACTCTTGCCATTACGAACACCTCCCTCTAGCCTGATTCATCCCTTAAAACATAATAATATTATCATATATAACATATTTATGCAATATCAATGCTCAAAAATTCAAAAACATATAATATCCCGTAATTATTGAAAATTTCAGTATGTTTATGCCGATTGCGGGACACTATTGAACTATCCCTAATAATCATATACAATATTATATTATATTATATATGATTATTATCAAGAATTATATTTTAATAATGTAGGGAATAAATATAGTAGGAAAAAATAAATCGGGGAGGTTTTTTAATGCCAGGTAAATTGATCAATGATCTAGGTACGATTATAATTGATGATAATGCTCTGACATCTATTGCAGGTGTTTCAACCATGGAGTGTTATGGAGTGGTAGGCATGGCGGCTAAATCTGCGGCAGGGGGACTTGTAGAACTGCTTAAAAGAGAACAGTCCGGAAGAGGTGTAAAGGTACATACCGAAGAGAATGAAATAACAATCGATATATTTGTAATTGTGGAGTTCGGCACCCGCATATCTGTAGTTGCAAATAACATTATAGAAAAAGTGAAATATAATATAGAGCATTTGACAGGGATGAATGTTAAAAAGGTTAATATTAATGTCCAAGGCGTCAGAGTTCAGAAGTAATCTAAGGAGGTACTAGTATTGGAAATCGAATACATTGATGGAGCATTGTTAAAGAAAATGATATTATCGGGTGCACAGTCCCTGGAAAAAAATAAAAACATAGTTAATTCCTTAAATGTATTTCCTGTTCCCGACGGAGATACCGGAACTAATATGTCCCTGACCATGCAATCTGCGGTTAAGGAAATAAAGGCTGTGAAAACCGATATATTAGAGGATGTTGCTAATGCTGCCGCCAACGGTTCTTTGATGGGTGCCAGGGGAAACTCAGGGGTAATTTTATCCCAACTTTTCAGAGGATTTGCAAAAGGAGTCAAGGGTAGAAATAAAATAAATACAAAAAATTTGGCCGAGGCCCTTATGACCGCTTCCGATATTGCATATAAAGCTGTTATGAAGCCTGTAGAGGGTACTATTTTGACAGTGGCCAGGGAGAGTGCGGAGGCAGCATTGATAATTGCAAATACTGAAAAAAATATAGTAGCCTTTATGGAAAAGGTTATTGTAGAAGCCGAAAAATCCCTCGCTCAGACGCCGGAAAAGCTTAAAGTGTTAAAGGATGCAGGAGTTGTTGACTCCGGCGGCAAAGGATTGGTTTATATATATTCAGGTGCATTGCTCGATATTGCCGAAGATGTGCATGTGTCCGAAGAAGATGGTATTGCGGACTACGACCATATTCGCCATATAGAAGAAATTGAAAGTGAAATAGAATTTGGATATTGCACGGAATTTATAATTCATACCAATGATGTGAATATTAATAAATTTAGAAGAACTATAGGAGAATACGGAGATTCTATGCTGGTTGTCGGAAATAATGATATTGTAAAAGTTCATATACACACGAATCATCCGGGAAAAATAATAGAGCATGCATTAGAAACGGGGCAATTGAGTGATATAAAAATAGATAACATGAGATTACAACATAGGCATGAGGTGTTCAAAGAGAATGAAGAGAAAACTTATGTGAAGAATGAAGATGAAATGGATAAATACGGTTTTATTGTGGTCGCAATGGGAGAAGGTTTGATCAAGATATTTGAGGATTTTGCTTTTGTCCATGTGATTGAAGGCGGTCAGACCATGAATCCGAGTACGGAAGATTTTGTAAATGCTATAAGGAATGTCAATGCCGAAACGATAATCATTTTACCCAACAATAGCAATATATTTATGGCAGCTAATCAAGCTAAGGA
>JALNXC010000007.1 GCA_023230535.1 Alkaliphilus sp.
CTTATGCGTTCAGGTATGTTAGAAGTTTTAAATCAAGATTATTTAAAAACAGCAAGGTCAAAAGGCCTTGCCGGATCTGTTATTATTATGAAACATGCGGTCAGAAACGCAATATTGCCGATTGTATCAATATTAGGTACTACTATATCAAATCTTTTAACAGGTAGTTTTGTTATTGAAAAAATATTCGGAATACCGGGTATGGGAATGTTCTTTATTAATTCCGTATTCAATAGGGACTACACATTAATAATGGGAGTAACAGTGTTTTACTCTATTGTATTAATAATAACGATGCTTTTAGTTGATATAGCATACACGTTGATTGATCCAAGAATCAGACTCACTAAGGGAGGTCATTGATATGAATGATCTTTCCTTTAAAAGAGATATGTTCAAAAATATTTCAAAGAAAAGTCATAAAATTGATCAAATAAAACGCCCCGCTATTAAGTATTGGACAGACGTATGGCACAGATTAAAGCGAAATAAATTAGCCATGGTAGGACTGATAATTCTTATTATAATGGGTATTATGTCCGTCCTTGGAACCCAAATAAGCGGATATAGTTATTATGAACAGGATTTAACTAAAATAAATCAAGCCTTAAGCCGTGATTATTGGTTTGGAACTGATGAATTAGGAAGGGATTTATTTAGCAGGGTATGGTTAGGAACAAGATATTCCTTGACAATCGGAATTTTTGCAGCACTAATAGACTTTTTGGTCGGTGTTATATATGGAGGAATTGCAGGTATGGCATCTCGCAAGGTAGATGCTGTCATGATGCATATGGCGGAAATAATATATAGCATACCCTATATGTTAGTTGTGATACTGTTCTCAGTAATATTTTCGGCTCCCAGGTCCGGTACGTCAATGTTTATTCTCATACTTGCAATGACTATTACCGGCTGGGTACCTATGTCTAATCTGGTAAGAGGCCAAGTGCTTCAACTCAAGGAATCCGAATACTCCCTGGCTGCCGAATCCTTAGGCGCTTCAAAAGGATGGATATTGAAAAAACATATTATCCCTAATGGCTTAGGGCCTATCTTAATAAATGTAACTATTACTATTCCGAAAGCAATATTTTCGGAAGCTACATTGAGTTTTATGGGATTAGGGTTACAACCTCCCAGCCCGAGTCTGGGAACATTAGCAAATGACGGACTTGCAGGTATGGCGGTAGGGCTTTACCATCAAATAGCCGTTCCGGCAATATTTATTTCCCTATTGATGTTTTCGTTCAATGTACTGGGCGATGGTTTGAGGGATGCCTTGGATCCGAAATTGCGTAAGTAGAAAGAAGTGAAAATATGGAAAAATTGTTAGATGTAAAGGACTTGGCGGTATCTTTTCGAACCTATTTTGGAGAAATTGAAGCGGTACGTGGCATCAGTTTTCATGTAAATAAAGGAGAAACGGTAGCTATAGTAGGGGAATCAGGCTGCGGAAAAAGCGTTACCTCTAATTCTCTAATGCAACTTCTTCAGATGCCGCCCGCATACTACAAAAGAGGGAAAATTTTGTTTCAAGGCGAAAATATAATAAAAAAAAGCGAGAAAGAAATGCAAGATATTCGTGGAAATAAAATTTCCATGATATTTCAAGATCCTATGGCTTCACTAAACCCAACTATGAAAGTAGGAAAACAAATAATCGAAGGAATAGTAAAACGTCAAGGTTTGGGCAAGAACAAAGCAAGAAAAAAAGCCATAGAAATGTTAGAATCAGTATCGGTACCACAGTCTAACAAAAGAATTGGCCAATATCCTCATGAACTTTCAATCGGTATGTGCCAAAGGGTTATGATTGCAATTGCAATGATATCAAATCCGAAACTATTGATTGCGGATGAGCCGACTACGGCACTTGATGTAACTGTTCAAGCCCAGATATTAGATATTATGAAAGATATTCAAAAAAAATCCCAAACCTCTATTATTTTGATTACTCACGATTTAGGCATAGTTGCCGATATGAGTGATAGGATTATAGTCATGTACGCCGGCAAATTTATGGAAGAAGGAAATGTAATGGAAGTCTTTAACAATCCAATGCATCCCTATACGGGAAAATTACTCGGCAGTGTTCCCGGGTTGAATATAAACAAATTCGAACCGCTACATTCAATTGAAGGTTCTCCGCCGGATTTATATAAACCTCCTACAGGCTGCCCATTTTTTGATAGATGTGATGAAGCGATGTATATATGCAAAGACAATGTGCCGGAAAGAACTTATCATTCGGATACTCATTATAGTTGCTGCTGGCTAAATCACCCGATGGCAAAAGATGCAGCCGAAGGGGGCGAAATCTGATGAGTAAACCTTTAATTTCGGTAAAAAATCTAAAAAAATATTTTAATGTTGGATGGAGAAAGACCTTAAAGGCAGTGGACGGCATAAATTTCGACATATATCCCGGGGAGACCTTCGGTTTGGTTGGAGAATCAGGTTGCGGTAAATCCACGGCAGGAAGAACAATAATTGGATTGTACGAGCCAACTGATGGCACAACCACATTTAACGGCAAAAATATATATGATTTATCCCGAAATGAAATGCAAAAAATCAGAAAAGACATCCAAATGATTTTTCAGGATCCATATACTTCATTAAACCCTAGAATACCGGTACAGGACATTGTTGCAGAACCTTTAGATATTCATAATATATATAGTAATCCGAATCAACGCCGCAAGAGAGTAATCGAATTGTTAAACCTTGTTGGATTAGGTGAAGAACACACCAACCGTTTCCCTCATGAATTCTCGGGAGGACAACGCCAGAGAATTGGGATTGCAAGAGCGCTCGCATTAAATCCAAAGTTCATAATCTGTGATGAGCCTATATCCGCATTAGACGTATCAATTCAGGCACAGGTTATTAACCTTCTAAAAAATTTACAAAAAGGCATGGGACTTACCTATTTATTTATATCCCATGATTTATCTATGGTTAGATATATATCCGAAAGGATCGGTGTGATGTATAGCGGGCATATAGTAGAATTAGCCGATTCGGAAGATTTATATGCCGACCCGATTCACCCATATACTCAAGCCCTGCTTTCTGCCATACCTATCCCTGACCCCAAAAAACAGAGAGATAGATATAGAATAATACTTAAGGGAGACATACTAAGTCCTATAAATCCGAAAGAAAGTTGCAGATTTGAAAGCAGATGTCCTTATGTTTTAGACATATGCGGAAGGAAAGAACCAGGATTTAAAAAAGTTAAGAATAATCACTTTGTAGCTTGCCATAGGGCAAATGAGATTATAGACGGAACATTAAATCAATCCCGGAATCCTTATTGAGTATTCGGGGACATATATGCCTTTTTGTGTACAACCATCTCTTCTTGAAAAAATTGAAAAGCTCCTAACATGAGGAATATATCTCCTATGCTCAATATCTTCGGCAGGGGATAGGGTTTTGGAATTAAAATAATATCGGCTAAATAAATAAATTTTGTATTTTTATCTGCAGCCACATGTTTAATATCAAATCCTCTTTGGGGTAACTGAACATCAACGCTAATTTCATCTTTTATTCCCTCTATTCCGTTAAGAAACACGGGCATCTTCCCATCATTACCGGATATTACTATGAGGTTCAGAACCAGACCCATAAAAATTAACTTCATATAATTTTTTTTAATATTGAATATTACCGATATTATCATAAGAAAAAATGTAAATACGATTATATATACGGAATACCCCTCAAAGATTTTATTTGCCAAGGCAATATCCGTCTTCTTGCCTATTGATAACAAACCTTGAACCAAAGCAGCTATTAAAAATAAATACCAACCCTTGATACAAACATTTTCTAAATTTCTTAAATGTCCTCCCCTTAGCTTAGCTACTATTATGGATAGAATTGCCGGTTCTAAAAACATATCTATACTCCTTTGGATTTTATAATTTCAACAAATTTCTCTGCAAGAACAGGATGAAATTGTGTACCTGCATTTTGCTCTATCTCCTCAATAGCCTTTTTGGGAGTTAAGGCCTTCCTATATGGTCTGTCGGTGATCATAGCATCATATGAATCCGCAATTGCAAGAATGCAAGCCTCTATGGGAATTTGATCCCCTTTTAGGCCATCAGGATATCCGTTGCCGTCATATCTTTCGTGGTGATGCTTAATTATCCCCGTGATATTCTTCAGAAAATCCACATTACGAATTATATCAGCACCAATAGTCGGGTGCTCCATAACCTGTTGATATTCTTCTTGGGTCAACTTGGTAGCTTTATTCAATATTTGATCGTTTATACCAATCTTGCCTATATCATGAAGAGCAGCAGCAATCTTTATATCTTGAATTTTTCCGAATGATAGATCAGATGCTTCCGCTAATTCCACGGCATATTTCTCTACCCTATTAGAATGCCCGCTGGTAAATGGGTCCTTTGCTTCAAGTGATTTACTCAATGCCTGTATGGTAGACAGATATACATTCCTCATATCTACATAGAGCTTGAATGAATATCTCGCTAAAAGTAGTGGTCCTAAGAACAATAAAACGGCCTCATAGCCATAATCTATATATGCAAGGGCAATTATGATCCCCATAGTCCCAACGGCAATTGAACTATAAAATGTTCCTTTGATATTTTCCAACCAAACTCTAACAAATTTTTGTAAATTTAGAGCAGATAAAAAGCCCGAGATAATAGTTGTATTTAAAAGCACACCTGCAAAAAGTACAAAAAGAGTGGGAAATAAGAAAAATTTACCGATCCTTCCTCCTATTAATAAATATATTAGAGAAATCAATGATGTTACTATCACACTCTGTGATATATTAAAGATCGTTTTATAAACGGGTAAATTTAGGGTGTGTATATAACCTTTTTCCGGCACCTTTGGAATCCTGAATAATAACCCAAGTGCAGATGAAGTAACAGCTAATATAGGACCCCCGACAATAACAGTTGCAATGTTGATTGCATACCCGACGGATACCCCTATAGTATTATTGGACATGGGAATCAACAATGATTCCACAACTATAGACAGAACAGCCCAAAATATTAATAATTTAAACTCCGGAATATCAAAATTAAAAAGCAAATACATATATATAATTGCTGCAATTATTGATATGGACCCTAAATAAATTTTTGCTCTATTATTCAGATTCATTACAATTCCCCTTTAAAGTATTGAAACAATTGCTTAACAATTGCAATCCATCACTGTCAAGAAATAAAGTAATTTCGATTTATTAAAATTAATGCCGGCTAATTTTTATTTGACTATGTTTAGATCAGTGTATAATTAGCGCCTGCAGCTAATAATAAAGCAAGCACACTCATTAATGCTATAGCTATTCTTTTCATCGAATATAGCCCCCTTTTGGAATTACTCTGCTGTTCGCTAGTGCAGCAGGCTATATTCGCTCCGCTAAGAAAAAATGCATAATTAGCCGGCAATGTTGCCATTTATTTAATATGAGTATCGAATGAAACTATTTGTAATCTCTACACATCACTGTAACGAATTGAAAGATATTTACTTCGTTACTATACGATTTATCGCATCCAATGTTGCCTTTACCACGGCAACTTCATAACTATTATTCATTACACAGGACCCACATAACCTTTGCTCAATGCCGTCGATTATTCCCATGATAACCACAAGTATAACTTTACTATTAGATATAAGTGTAGTCCTTATGTCTTCAAATACAAAGGTATAATCACAATCACATGCTTCCTCAATTGTCTTTAAAGTTACATCTACCAGCATTCTCTCCTTATTTCTGATGGTATTTATTCCGGAGATGGTATTCTCATAGACATTGTCCGAATTTCTCATACTTACCTTTATTACTGCCTTTGTACCCAGAATATCACTAGAAACCCCTTCTAATTTTAGTCTGCATTTTGCTTTTTTCAAGTTCCTATCCGGAATCTGTGCAATACTTATTTTTTTATGATCTATAGGGATATTATAGCTCGCCGCAAGAACTGATTGGATATCCCGGGCTATTTGTTTTGCTCCCCTTGTATCGTTAGAAACGATATGTATTTCATGTATTTGATCGTTTCCATTTGTAACAATTTTACAGGAAACAACTGAATCTATCATTTCTAGATTGTTTTCTATACTAAATAAATCCATAATATCCCCCATTTTCATTAAAATTTTGCTATCATTTAGATAATAGCATCATCTCACTATATATTCAACAGAATTTTATATTAAACCATTAAGTTAGCAAAATTTAATGAAAATCATAATGCATAATAAAAACCAACCATTTTTTAGGTTGGTTTTTATTATATATTATCATATTTATTAATACTCCATTTCCGATATCCTTCTGTATGTTTCATACGTATCTCTCGCATCCTTTGCCGCCGCATCGAACAATTCATCCGCCAGTTCCGGAAATACATTCATAATTTGAGAATATCTGACCTCACCATGAATAAACTCCTTGAAAGATTTAGTCGGTTCTTTAGAATCCAATATAAATGGATTTTTTCCGTGTTTTTTTAATTCGGGATTATATCTATATAAATG
The DNA here is from genome assembly GCA_023230535.1 of Alkaliphilus sp. Taxonomy (GTDB): domain Bacteria; phylum Bacillota; class Clostridia; order Peptostreptococcales; family Natronincolaceae; genus JAAZJW01. The sequence goes on from JALNXC010000007.1 coordinate 6,556, forward strand.
CCAATACCCGGCCTCTACAGCTTTTTTTTGTTGTTTGACAGAAGTACCCATCCCGGCCTTAATACCGTGACTTATACATGGAGCGTAACAGATAATAACCGATGGCCCTTTATAGGCCTCCGCCTCGGTAACGGCCTTTACAAAATGATTCATATTAGCACCGAGGGCTACTTTAGCTACATAGACATATCCATATACAATAGCCATCAGGCCCAGATCTTTTTTGCGTATTCTTTTACCGGAGGCCGCAAATTTAGCCACCGCGGCCGTGGGTGTCGCTTTAGACGCCTGCCCGCCGGTATTTGAATATACTTCCGTATCCAATACTAAAATATTTACATCTTCACCGGAGGCTATTACATGGTCTAATCCTCCATAACCTATATCGTAGGCCCAACCATCCCCACCTATTATCCAAATGGATTTTTTAATTAGGTGATCTTTCAACCCAAAAATTTCTTTTATTATGGGTTCTTCCGTACTGTTGCGTCCACTTATTAATTGTAACAATTCTTTAGCGATCCCCTTGGTTTTCTCACCATCATCTTTGTTTGATAACCATTGTTCAAACAAATCCTTATAACTTTCATCCAAGTCGGATTCTAACCCCTCCTTCATTAAATCCGCTATTTTATCTCTCGCCTGTTTTGAAGCCAGGACCATACCATATCCAAATTCCGCATTATCCTCAAACAAAGAATTTACCCAAGCAGGCCCTCTACCGCAGGGCAATGTCGAATATGCAATGGACGGAGCGCTGGCACTCCAAATTGAAGAACAACCCGTTGCATTTGTAATCACCATCCTGTCTCCGTAAAGTTGTGTGAGCAATTTTACATAAGCAGTCTCTCCGCAACCGGGACAGGCGCCGCTGAATTCTAAAAGAGGCATCGCAAATTGGCTTCCTTTTACAGTTTTTTTATCCGTTAAATTGTCTTTATAGCTTATATTGTTTATGGCGTATTCCCAATTTTCTACCTGTCCGGCAATTTCTTTTTCAGCATCTATCATAACCAATGCCTTCTCCGGTGCCGGACAGATATCCGCACAGTTTGAACAACCTGTACAATCTAATGGGCTTATCTGAATACGATAACCCAGACCTTCCAGTCCCTTACCTACGGCCTCCTTGGTTTCAAATGTATCCGGTTTTTCCCGCATCTCTTCTTCATCCAAAAGGAACGGCCTGATAGTAGCGTGAGGACAGACATAGGAGCACTGATTGCACTGAATACAATTTTCTGTCTGCCATTGGGGCAATATTATAGCGATACCCCTTTTTTCATAGGATGTTGTCCCAAGGGGAAAGGTACCGTCTTCCATGCCCTTAAAGGCGCTGACAGGCAGCTCATCACCCTCATGCCTAGCCATCGGCCTCTGTATATTTTTCACAAAATCCGGTTCGTCTTTTACAAGCCCCGGATAGAGAGGGGCATCCCCTTCCGCATTTCTCCAGCCGATAGGAACATCTACCTTAATCAGCTCCTCCGCCCCTCTCTCTACCGCCCTGTAATTCATCTCTACAATTTTTTCGCCTTTTCTGCCGTAGGTATCTGCTATAGCTTCTTTTAAATATTCAATAGCATCCTCTATCGGAATAACTTGGGCTAATTTAAAAAATGCGGACTGCATGACCATATTAATTCTTCCGCCCAGTCCTATTTCCTTGGCAATATTTATTGCATCAATAATATAAAAATTAATATTTTTATCCGCTATAGTTTTTTTTATAATTGCAGGAATCTTTTCCTCCAGTTCTTCCACAGACCAAGAGCAATTTAATACAAAAGTCCCGTCTTCCTTTAGCCCCCTCAAAAGATCATAATGATAAACATAGGAACTGTTATGACAAGCGATAAAGTCGGCATCATAAATTAAATAAGGTGATCTTATGGGGGTCTTGCCGAATCTTAAATGTGAAATAGTAGTGCCGCCCGATTTTTTACTATCATAAGAAAAATATGCCTGCGCATACAGGTCTGTTTTGTCTCCTATAATTTTGACCGCCGTTTTGTTCGCCCCTACCGTACCATCGGAACCTAAACCCCAAAACTTACATCTGATAGTCCCCTCAGGTGAAGTTTCTATGATATCTTCTTCCGAAAGGGATGTATGAGTTATATCGTCTATTATACCTATTGTAAAACCATCCTTTGGTTTCTCATTTTCTAAATTTTTAAATACTGCAATAATCTGGGAAGGGGTAGTATCCTTCGAGCCCAAACCATACCTCCCTCCAACAATTATAGGTCGATTATTCTTTTCGTAAAACAAGCTCTTAATATCCTTGTAAAGCGGCTCGCCCGATGATCCCGGCTCTTTTGTCCTGTCTAATACCGCAATATTTTTTACTGTTTTGGGAAATACGTCAAAAAAATATTTTTCCGAAAAAGGCCTGTAAAGATGTACTTTTATAACTCCAAGTTTTTCTCCTTTTTTATTGAGATAATCCACTACTTCCTCTATTGTTTCACATACGGAACCCATTGCAATAATTATATTTGTCGCATCCTTCGCCCCATAATAAGTAAAGGGTTTATACACCCGCCCGGTCATCTCACTGATTTTATTCATATATTCTGCAACTATATCCGGAATTTTATCATAAAATCTGTTTGCAGCCTCTCTCCCCTGAAAATAAATGTCGGGATTCTGTGCTGTTCCCCGAATTACAGGATGTTCAGGATTTAATGCTCTATCTCTGAACTGTTTTAATGCCTCATAATCTAATAATTTTGCTAAATTTTCATATTCAATAACATCCACATTTTGAAATTCATGAGATGTTCTAAAACCATCAAAAAAATGTAAGAAGGGCACCCTGCCTTTGATAGCTGCCAAATGTGCTATCCCTGCTAAATCCATAATTTCTTGGACACCTGAGGAAGCCAACATTGCAAATCCGGTTTGTCTCGCTGCCATCACATCCTGATGGTCCCCAAATATAGATAGGGCATGGGTTGCTATAGCCCTGGCACTTACATGAAACACGGCAGGAAGGAGCTCCCCGGCCATCTTATACATATTTGGAATCATCAATAATAGCCCCTGAGAGGCCGTATATGTAGTAGTTAATGCACCGGCCTGCAGGGAACCGTGTACTGCCCCGGCAGCTCCCGCTTCCGATTGAAGTTCCGCCACCCTTACCGGTTGCCCGAATATATTTTTTTTACCATGAGCGGACCATTCGTCTATGCCTTCCGCCATGGGGGAGGACGGTGTGATAGGATATATGGCCGCTACGTCGGTAAAAGCATAGGATATATAAGCGGCTGCTTCGTTACCGTCCATTGTTCTTCTTGTTCTTCTTGTTTTATTCATTTCCTTTCTCCTTGTGATGATTTTATTGTATTGTATTTATTATTTTACTTTTATGCTATAATCATGCACAAACTGGGAGAGATTATTTAATTAAAACCGTAATCAAATGTATTTTTTATAAATGTTATTCTAATTTTTTGTAAAATTTAACGGGTGGATAAAATTATCCACCCGCAAAGTTAAGTAATTTAACTGCATCATTCATCTAATTTAAATTTACTGTGAAGCTCATTCACAGCCTCTTCGGCCTTATAATCATTGATTATACACGAAATTTTAATTTCGGATGTACTTATCATCTCAAGGTTTATACCTAAATTGTAAAGGGTCTCGAAAAATAGAGTTATTACCGACGGGTCTCCCATTATCCCTGTCCCGACTATGGACAATTTAACTACGGTATTATCAGATACCACTTCCTTTGCATTTATTTCTTTACATATATCCTTCGTTATTTTCAAGGCCTTGTTTAAGTCCTGACTCTTTACCGAAAAAGAAATATCATTTACCGCGTTCCTGTGCACATTTTGAATTATCATATCTATTCCAATGTTAGCCTCACATATCTTTGAAAAGATATTATAGGCTATACCGGGTCTGTCCGGTACCTCTAATATGGATATTTTAGCTATATCTTTATCCAATGTTATTCCTCTAACTATGGCTTTTTCCATACTAACAGTCTCCCTTACCTTTGTTCCCTCACTATTATTGAGGCTTGATCTGACAACAAGAGGCACATTAAAATTCCTGGCTATTTCAACAGCTCTCGGATGTAAAACTTTAGCACCAAGTTTCGCCAATTCCAACATCTCATCATAGGAAATATCCTTTAAAAGTTTTGCCCTATGTACTATCCTCGGATCAGTCGTATATATTCCGTCTACATCTGTATATATTTCACATTTTTTTGCGTTAACTGCAGCTGCTAAGGCCACAGCTGTGGTATCCGAACCTCCCCTTCCCAGTGTCACTATGTCACCGTCACTGTTTTCACCTTGAAAGCCCGCGACTATTACAATATTGTCTTTGGATAATTCGCCTTTTAACCTTTTTGTATCTATATTGCCTATGCGTGCGTTACTATAATCACTATATACTAATATGCCGCATTGGGAACCCGTCAATGAAATTGCATTATAACCCATACATTGAATCGCAATAGCTAATAAGGACATAGACATTTGTTCACCTGTTGATAGTAGCATATCCATTTCCCTCGGTGCGGGCTCCGTACATATTTCACCGGCCATACTTATTAAATTGTCTGTGGTTTTTCCCATTGCCGAAACTACTACAATCAATGAATTCCCCGATAGTTTAGTTTTAACAATACGTTTTGCAACATTTTTAATTTTATCTATGGTTTCCAAGGATGAACCGCCATATTTTTGTACAATAATGTCCTCCATAATATAATCCCCCCAATTAAGAGCTAAACTATACGACCAACTCATTAAAACTTTCTAAATTTAGTTCCTGAATAAAATAATAACTTTTAGAATCTATTTTAGCATAACAGGACCTGTTTTCTATTTCCAAATCTTCTATTACATCTTTAACCTCTTGTCTGCCTATATTTTGCAATATTAAAATTAAATTTCCCTCTTCCCTGATGAACTTGTATTTTAATTCATATCTGTCTATTGACTTTAAAATAAAATCCGGTTCTTTTTGGCTTTTTAGAGAAATTCTAAGATAGTAATTACTTAATATCTTGGGTGTATTGGCCGGTTTTTCTTTCTTCTCTATATCAATGTGACTTAACTCTCCGTTTATTATATCTATAATATCCGAAACTACAGCATTCCCGGTCGGATTTTTCCCGGCACCCTGACCATAAAATTGTAAATTACCTACTATATCACCTTCAATAGATACAATATTAAAAGCATCATTTACGTTGGCCATAGTAGAGTTTGTATTCAATAGCACAGGTTCTACGGAAGCATCAAAATCCAGATCGTTAGAATACGCACTTCCTATCAATTTTACCGTCAATCCTAACTTTTTGAAAAAATCAATATCCAATGCGGAAATAGAGGTTATCCCTCTACAATCAACGTCTTCAAAGGCCACATTATAACCGAAAGCTATGGATGACAAAATGGATATTTTCCTTGCCGCGTCATAACCTTCAATATCATCAGTCGGATCGGCCTCCGCAAATCCTACATCTTGCGCTAAAGTCAAGGCCTCCTTAAAATCTATACCCTCTTCTATCATTTTAGATAAAATAAAGTTAGTTGTTCCATTTAATATGCCTTTTATTTCTTTTATTTTATTAATTTTTATTAATTCCTTTAAAGGTTTAATTATTGGAATTCCTCCGGCCACACTAGCTTCAAATAAGATTCCCCTATTATTCTTTTTAGCCAAATTAGTTAAACCTAATAAATCATGAGATAAAACAGCTTTATTGGCCGTTACTACGTGTTTCCCATTTTCCAATGCCCTTGTTATATATGTATGAGCAGGTTCAATTCCACCTATTAACTCAACAACTATATCAATACCCGGGTCATCTAGTATATCTGATGGATTATCCGTCAATATTTTGCTATCAACCGTAGAATCTCTATCTTTTTCTAAATCCCTAACCAGTATCTTAGAAATTTCAATAGTTTTTTTGGTTTGTTCTTCTATAATAGATTTTTTCTCCAAAAGTATTTCGCATACTCCCAATCCTACGGTTCCGAGGCCGAGTAACCCAATTTTTATCATCACAAATCATCCTTTCCCTTTGTTGTCTAATAAAAAACACTTGTATTTCTATGAAAAACATTATATCATATAATATACCAGAATCAATATAAGAATTATACCTTTTTTTAAAAAAACTTTTAAAATCTAACCTTCTGGGGGGAAATAACATGAAAAACATAATATATAACAGTACAAGGGGGGAGGATATTAATGTTTCTTCCATAAATGCTCTTGTTAGGGGTATCGCCGATGATGGAGGGCTATATGTGCCTACACACTTTTATAATATTGCTGATTTAAATCAGATGACAAATTCGGATTATAAGCATCTAACTTATAAAATTGTTAAATATTACTTTCCCGAATTTTCTGAGGAAGAAATTTTAAGCTACATAAAAAATGCATATGATGATAAATTCGATACGCCCCAAATGACACCCGTAGTGAACAAGGCCGGTGTTTATTTTTTAGAACTATTTCATGGGCCTACTTTAGCATTTAAGGATATGGCGCTTACATTATTACCCCATCTGTTGATAGGGGCTAGTAAAAGAAGTAATAGCTCTTCAAAAATAGTAATACTCACTGCCACATCCGGTGACACTGGAAAGGCAGCTCTTGAGGCTTTTAAAAATATAGAAGGCACCAAAATAATTGTATTATATCCCTCGGAGGGGGTCAGCGAAATCCAAAAAAGGCAGATGATAACTCAAGAAGGAAATAACGTATTTGTAATTGCCATAAAAGGATGTTTTGATGATGCCCAGAACGCTGTCAAACAAATATTTGCCGATAAAGAATTCAACAATATTGCCAAGAATAAAGGTTATGTTTTGTCTTCTGCAAACTCAATAAATATAGGGAGATTGATACCACAAACAGTATATTATTTTTATGCTTATCTACAGATGTTAAAAACCGACAAGTTAACTGCAGAAGAAAAAGTGAATATAGTTGTACCAACGGGTAATTTTGGAAATATATTAGCCGCTTATTATTGTACTAAAATGGGATTACCTGTAAACAAACTGATATGTGCCTCAAATGAAAATAATGTGCTCTACGATTTTTTTAGAACGGGCATATATGATAAAAAAAGAACCCTGAAACCGACCATATCACCATCTATGGATATTATTATTTCCAGCAATCTTGAAAGGCTCTTATACGATATAAGTAATGAAAACGCAGTGTTGGTTAAAAATATGATGAAGGATCTGAATGAAAAAGGATATTATAAAATTTCCGATGAACTAAAAGATAATATGAAAATTTTTTATGGAGGTTATGCCGATGAATTTGATACACTCAAGGCAATAGAAGATGTGTACAATAAAAGCAATTATTTAATAGATACACATACGGCAGTTGCATATTCAGTATATAAAAACTATTTAAATACGACGGGAGACAATACTAAAACAATAATAGCTGCTACTGCCAGCCCTTTCAAATTTACCAGAAGTGTATGTGATGCTTTAAAAATAGGTATGAAGGATACGACAGATTTTGAATTAGTTAAACTGCTTTCTAATAAAACCGCTATACCGATACCGCCCCCTATACACAACATTGAAACCAAGCCAATTCTGCATGATACATTATGTGAAAAAAATGACATTAAAGATGCGATTAAAAATATTTTAGAAATTTAGGTGATACACTATGATAAAAATAACAGTGCCTGCAACTACGGCAAATATGGGACCCGGTTTCGATTGTCTTGGAATGGCCTTAAATTTATATACTAATGTCATATTTGAAGAAATAGAAAGAGGTTTAATAATTAAAGGCTGTCACCCCGAATATCAAAATGAAAATAATTTAATATATCAATCCATGCTGAAAATATTTGAGAGGGCGGAATATAGCCCTAATGGTATAAAAATTACCATAGATAGCAATATACCGGTATCCAGGGGGCTGGGAAGCAGTGCTGCTTGTATATTGGCCGGTATAATGGGTGCTAACGAAATGGCTGATGC
>JALNXC010000008.1 GCA_023230535.1 Alkaliphilus sp.
AGCAACCACTGCGTGACAATCATAAGAACCATACGCAATGGCAAAGGGAATGACATCAGTAAATGTTGATTAAACATCGACAGACCAAACACGGCAACAAATACGCCGCAAACGGCTATACCCAGCTGTATCATAGACGATTTTATGTTTGACTTAATTACCTCTGTGTTTTTTTTCATAACTAAACTCCGTTTCTAAATATTGATATATAAGGGTTTTCAGCACACTCACTCTTTCACCCTTGTTATCAATACCACGCACTCAACGTGGAACGATAGGCTCACCTTGATGTCTGGTCTGTATTTTTCGTTTTGTCCGTTCGCGGGAACAGGTCAATAGTGGTTTTTATGGGCACTCTCTGTTCAAGGGAACAGGTCAACGGTTTTTGTCGGTTCGCGGGAACAAGTCGAGATTAATGTTTAAATCCCGACGCTTCCACTGTGTTGCGCCCATTGATTTGATACAATGCACACCCCTGCCGCGACAACAGGTGGGGTGTGCATTTTTTGATTCTCCCCACGATGTTTCGCCAACAAGCAGGGTTTCGCCTGCGAGTAGCATATAACTGATTCTAGAGCATTTCAACTAAAAGCGAAGTAGTTTACGCAGTGAGCAGTGGTCGGTTTTACATTTTGTCACATATCCACAGGAAACTAAACTGATTGGGCAAAGCATATCAACTTTATTAACGCAGATTTTTGCAATACTACTTTGATCGTATACTGATTTAAAAGGGCATATATCACACAAATGTTTATCACACATACGCTGTACAAAATCAAATGTCACATCGAACTGTTCAGGATAGCCTACTGTGATATGCTCCCTCTCAAAGATTTTACGAAGTTGCCTGTTAAATGGTTCTCCAACTTTATCCTTTGTTTTAGACATGCGAAACAGGCAGTTACGAAATATGGATTTATTGTTCCAAACATCTCCAGGTAACTCTATTGTCTGCCTAGCTTCTTCGCTAAAAATCATTGTGATTACGCCATCATCGATCCCTTTGTCGCGCAATTGATCTCTGAATAAAGGTGCAAACTCGGGCGATTTTATGTAGTCCCTCAATGAACACCAAACACGCTTACTTAAATATCGTTTGCTATATTTGCTGTCCCTAAAAAAGACTTCAACATTGTCAGTAAATCGGTTTCTGCTCAAAATCAATGACTTTATTTTTTCCGTTCTTGCGTTGGTAAGTGTAATCAAATCTGTGTTTGAAAGCGTGTCTGATTTGTGTTGCCCAATATCTTCGTATGAAAGCAGGTGCAATCCATAAGCCAAAGCCTTAACAATATTCTGCGGTGTGCATTCCTGTCTGTCATATATTTTTATAATTGCCACAAGGTATTCAACAAAGTCCCTTTCAAAAAACTCAAGCGTATTTAATGTACAAAGTATAGAAACATAGTCAGATGGATAAAAGCGCGAAGTAAACTCAACGGGCAAGCCGTGTGTTAACTCTCGTTTATTAAGCAATTTATTGTCTGCCGGACAGAGTAGTCGTGAGCGGAATGCCGATCCTGTGAAAAAGGAATTGTAAGCGCCGTATTCTATTACAGCCTCCCCTTCAAAACTGTAGTGCTTAACCATATCAGAAAACACAAACCCTCCAACATCCCAAACTTCTTCAAAGGGCATCTGTCGGTCAGTAATATAACTTATCCAGTGTGTTAAGAGTTTTTCTTCATTACTTAGATCGTTGTGTGCATAGTTGATAAGGTTGTAGTTATTTAGATTTTCAGAATCCCACCGGCATTCGTCCAAAAAATTTACTACGGCAAATTCATTCTTCATCGTCGTCATCCTCCTAATAGGGGCTGAGCATATTTGAACAGCAGCTTAGCTACCTCATATTTCAAAGTCAGCGAGTCCTGCGATAATCCTCTCATATGTCTTTGTTCATTTTTCTAAATCCTTTAGCGTAATACCGCCCTCAGTCTTCCACATTACATTGCCGCTCAAACTTGAACCACCGACAAAACTAGCTGCAGCAGAGGGGCTCGATAAAAGCACATCTTCCAGAAGGATGTGGTTGTCATCTATTTTAGATTTATACCTCTCACGGAGCTTAATGACGTTCTCTGGACAACTTTTTTGTAAGTTAGGAACAATGGTGCTTCCCTTAAAAACAACAAAGCCCTCGCTAGTACGGCGACCTGAGGCATTGTGATTTGCGCGGTTGAAAAAGAGTATGGGTTCTTCGACTTCGCTGTGTTTTTCGATGTCCTCTATAGATTTCGAAGACACAATAGGCTCGAAAACTTTATGTCCCAGCGTCCCCATAACAATGCGAGCATAATCGACAAACTCCTCAAGCTCGCTTTCTTTTTCCTCTGTGATATTTCCGTGTGTCGGGTCGTTACCATTTTTCACGTCATAGCGCTTTGCAGCAAGCGCAAGGCCGCAGAAGCGATTTTCGAGGTAGCTGATTTCGGTCGGGCCGAAAGAATTGTTGGAAGTGGTGAACACAACAGCTTCTGTCCAGTAATCCTTATCGGGATTTCGCTTATGCTCCTGTAGGCGGTAAAGTAAGCCCTCTCCATTCTTGCGAGAGCCAGCCTGTCCAATATATACGACATTGTTGCCAGTCTGGTCGGATGTACCAAAAAGGAAATAGACGCCGCTCTGCTTGAGGTCGTCACGTTCTTTGCACAGATCTAAAGACGTGCGTGGAATCCTATAAGCAACGCCTGTCCAGTTTGCAAGTGTGCATTTAATACGTCCGGTCGACTCACCGTCCATTAAAAATAGATTTATACTTTTTCCGCGTGTAGCCATAATGCCGCCTCCTATGAGATGCCTTATTATTCATCGACATCGTCATCATCAGATCGTGTAATGCCTTCATATTTGTCCAGCACAAACCCATTTAGCATTTCCTTTGTCGTGCGCCAATCTGGCATATGCATATCCATAAGGGCAACAAAATTCTTATTGTGGTTTTTCTCAATCAAGTGGAGCATTTCATGTAATACAATATATTCCAAGCCCTTTGGTGGTTTCTTTGCCAGTTGAAGATTAATCCAGATGCGGGAAGCCTTTGCATTACAAGTACCCCATCGCGTCTTCATATTTTTAACGCCAAAGTCTTTAACTTTGACATCAAGGACTTTCTCCCATTGTTCAATCAATGGGGGAATGCGTTTTTTCAATTCTGCGCGATACCATTCGTTCACATAGTTTTCTCTTTGTTTTGTTGTACTGTCCTTATGAACCGTCAGGACAACCGTATTCCCAGTAAACCGTATGCTATTTGCTTTTGTGGTGTAGGCCAATTGTAATCGGTAGCGTTTACCCCAGAAATAGTGGCTCTCTCCGGTAACATATTCACGCTCAGTCTGGCGTGGCTGTTGTTCAAACTTAGCAATTTGAGCTTTTATCCATGCTATCTTTGTCATGGCAAAAAGCCGTATCGTTTCATTGTTTGTACTCATAGGTGTTGTAATTCGCACCTTGCCATCCGGCGGCAGCACAGACAAATGCATATTTTTAATATCTTTTTTGACGACCATAATATTGATGTCGCCGATATTCATGTTTTCAATAATACTCTCGTTGCTTCTTGACGATTTCAAATATGGTTTCCTCCTCTGCATCAGTCTTTACCTTCTGGCGTATGCTTCTTCTCAAAGCCCTTGTCTTTGTTTTGTCGCCTTTCCAGCTGTCTGGCTTCGTGCGAAGTATAAACTCATGGAGTTCAACAACAAATTCCTGCGTTATGCCAGGCATGTTATCATACAAAGCTCGCATTGCAGCAGAATGTTTAATCTCATCTGGATAATTAGAGTATTCTTCGGGTTTTTCGACCTTCTTACTCGCATCAACGATTCTTTCTAGATATTCTTTGTACGTTATTTTTTTAGCTTTGCGGTCTGCAATTATCTGCATTAACAGTTCAGACATTTTTGAGTAGTAAAGCGGGTTCTGGTTTTGTTTCTCAATGATTTTTTTACGAACATTCTGCTCTATAATTTCAGCGACCGCTTCTTCGCTGTTTTTTATGCTCTCTGGCAGATCATCAACGAAATCAACACCCTTTTCAACAATAAGCTCGATAAGCGTCATATCGTTCATTTTTGAAATTATTTCGCTATCAGATGCACCAATGTAATTATCAATCAAATGGCGCATGTCAGCTTCATATGTTTTAAGGTCAATATAGTCACCGCTGGCTAGTTTGATCTCATCGCGGATTTTACTAAAGTAGTCTACTTCATGCCGGATTTTTTCAATCTCAGCTGCAGAATAACCCATTTCACCCAGATTTCCTACAACATCACCAAACGTGCGAATAAGAGACGCCGTTTGAGTATAAAGCGTCAGGCGTTTTGGCTTGTTTTCATCAAGCTCGTCCAAATCACCATCATTTTTCCAAACAAAATATCGAATGAACTCCAGTGTTGAGCGTGGAGCTTCAACTGGCTCACATAATACTCTAAGGGTCTCAAGATATGCAATGAGATTAGTTTTTGCTTCTTCAACACGTGTCTTAACTAGATCTCTTACGTCGTCAGGTTCAAAGGTATCAAAAGCCCCCGAGGTGTAATCCGAAACTGCTTTTTCAAGGCATTGGAACAAGTCACGATAGTCGATGATATAGCCGTATTCCTTACTCTCGTCATCAAGACGGTTAACACGACAAATTGCTTGAAAAAGCTTGTGATCTCGCATCTTCTGATCAATATATAAATAGGTTGCAGGTGGTGCATCAAAACCAGTCAAAAGTTTATCCACAACTATGAGAAGTCGCATATTGTTTGGCTCGTTTATGAACATATCTTTTGCTTCGGTTTCAAAAGATTTTATATCTTTACCGCCAAGCATTTGTTGGTAGATGTCATATTTAAATTTATTTTCTGTCGCTCGTGCTTCCCCGGTCGATTCACCTTTGATTTCATTTATATCAGCAGAAAAGGAAGTTATAATTGCACATTTAGTGAAACCGTTATCAAGGAAAAGTTTATAATAACGACAAGCAGTATAAATGTCATCTGCTACAAGAATAGCGTTACCTTTGCCGCTTACCAAACGATCACGCACTTCCATATCGTAGATTATATCAGTAACAATTTTCGACAGACGATCACGAGAACTGTATACTTCCTTAAGCGTTCCCCAGCGACGCTTTAATTGCGCTTTCGCAAGATCGGTCAACCCAGCAGTTTTTGCTTCAAACCATTCGTCAATTTTACCCTGCGATGATGCTGAAATCCATTGGTCAACATCCCTTGCCTCATATAGTAAATCAAGTACTACCTTATCAGCAACTGCCTCGGGGTACTTATATGTATGAATGTAACTGCCGAAAATTTCAATACTGCTCTTTATGCCACGCCTGCGCATTTCCTTTCGGCTGAGGAGCGGCGTACCAGTAAAGCCAATAAATAAAGCATTTGGAATAATAGTTTTCATTGCATCATGGAGTTTCCCCGATTGTGTTCTGTGGCATTCGTCCACGAAAACATAGAAGTCGCCTTTTGGTTTAAAATTGGGTGGGAGGGTACGCTTTAGTTCCTCGATATAATTATCGTATGCCTTATCATCGTCAGAACTGCCGTGCCGACCAAACTTATGAATAAGAGAACACATCATTCGTGGTGTGGAACTGTTAATTTTTTCAACAAGGTCAGCGCAGCTCTTTGTACGATAAATTACGTCACCGCTTCCAGCTTCACCGAATACCTTGGTTTCTATCTGCTCATCAAGCTCGTCACGATCTGTGACTATAAGCACACGAGCATTATCAAAGTTTTCTTTTATCCAGCGTGAAAGCCAAACCATTGTAAGGCTCTTGCCGCTGCCTTGCGTATGCCAAATAATACCTCCCTCGCCGGCAGAAATACACTGTCTTGAGGCAAGTACGCCAAAGTATTGATTATGACGGCAAATCTTTTTTTCTCCGCCATCAAAAACTATGAAATTATAAATGAGGTCAAGCAGTCTTTCCTTTTGGCACAAACTTATCAGGTGTTTGTCGATTTTGTATCCTTCATCTTCATGCAATTTGCGGATTTTCGCGGACAGGTCATCTGTGGCACGATCCGCACCTTCTTCTGTCCATTGCATATAGAATTTTGCAGGAGTCTCGAATACACCATAACGCAGACCCTCTGTATCATTCCCTGCCATAACAAGCTGAATAGTTGAAAAGAACGGACGGATAAAGTTGTCTGACTGGTTGTCGAGGTTTTGACGTATTCCTTCGGATACAGATACGGTGCTGCGCTTAAGCTCAAGCACAGCAACGGCGATACCGTTAATATATAGAACGATATCTGGGCGTTTATCATGGTTACCCGAAACTGTTACTTCCTCTGCGATATAAAAGTCATTTTCATATGGTTTTTCCCAATCGATAAAAGCAACGGTCTGGTTTTGAACAGTCACATCTTCACGCTCGGAAGAGCCGTAGCGAAGAAGCATATAGACAGCTTTGTTGGCAGCCTTCGTGTCGCTTAACATAGAGGCGGTGACAAGAGAGTTAATGGCACGGCGAATAAGCTCCGCCGAGTAACCTTTTTTTTGAAGGAAGGCGCGTAGCTTGTCTTCTTCGATATTCGTATTATCGTATTCGGTGCGATCGCCAAGATAGATATACTTCAGCTTGTCGCGGAACAACTCGACGATACGGTTTTGCGTAATTCTTTCTCTTTCGCCAATGCCCATTCTTATTTTCCTCCCTTATTAAATATGTCAAGACCAAGTATCTGTCAAAATAATGGTAGTATCAAATAGTATCCTGCTTGTAGAGCCGAATTTGACCTGTCAGAAGCTCGCTCATCATACCTTGCTTGATGTTTCGTACTTTGTTCAGCTTCATCGTCAGCTTGTCTATCTCCGCGTCTATATCGGATAGGATTTCGGCAATGGCAGCTATTTCTCGAGTATCTCTTGGAAATGTGAAAATCAGACCCTCAACAATCCTGCCATTGAGATTATTGATTGATGTTCCTTCAAGAACCTTTTGAAGTTGTTCCCGATACATGGGCGATTGGAACAAGAACTGAATATATTCACTATACTCTGAACGGAATATAGCACAAAACGCTCCAATGCAGCATGGTTCAGAATAGCCAGTGTAAGCCCCTGTTTTTCCAATAGCAATAACGCTTCCGCTCGACATTGCTATGACAATATCGCCAACAGCTAAAGTTTGTTCTTTTGAAACGATAGATTTACGAACAAACTGAACATTGTCGAACTCCAGCTTTCCATTCACAATGTTATTTGCACGAAGTAATACAATTGCATTTCGATTCCCGTAGCTGAACAAATCTGTATCGGGACTATAGCTTACGCCTCTTACACAATATCCAAAGTCTCCAAGTGGTCTATCCACCCATTCCCCCTCAAACCCCGGCAAGCGCTTCTTGCCGGTGAAAAGATCTTGCATTGCCCCCTTTTTTATTGCCTTTTTCTTTGCAATCAGCTTTTCAAGGTTGGCAATCAGATTGTCGATGTCTGAGAGAGCTTCGGCTATGGCTTCTTGCTCTGGAATTGGTGGACGTAAAACGAAGGTTTCAGCTAAGCTCTTCTTAGAAATAGACGACACTTTTGTCCCGACGATATGAGGCAATAGTTGATCATGGTAAACAGGCGAATTAATGAAATACCCTAAGTATCTTTGTGTAAATAAATTTGCATGCGGTCTGATAAAGAAGGTATGCAGCCCTGCTACTATTGTTTTGTTTCCCACGTTTACAACTTCGACAGCTTTACCAACGGTTTCGTCTTCTGCAGTGTCTGCCATTATAATATCGCCCGATTGAATGGTCCGGTTGATCGTATTTACGGATATTTCAGGATTGATGAACGGAACATCCTCTTTATCGCATTCAAGAATTGCGCCATACTTAATAAGTACATCGCCATAATGAATATTACACACTGTCCCAGAAACATCATTCATGCAATCTCTCGAATACGTGTTGTTCTGATAAAAATCGAAGTTATGTTCAATAGAACACAACTCCCAGTCCTCTGGGATAAGACCAATTTCCGTTTTCTTATATCCATTGTTTACCATACAAATCCCATCCTTTTCAGATGAGCCTCAACCTTCGACTCGTAAGTATTGACTGCCTCCTTAAGTGAAGGAAGTGTTTCTTCGTAACGTTCATAAAGCTCTAAAATTCGAGCTGCAAGACCGTTTGATATGGCAGTATAAATCTTCTCTACGGCATCACCAATTGTGCCGCACCATTTTTCATCAATAACGAGATGCTTGATCTCATCAAGTGTAAGCTCAGGGTATTTCTTGAAAAGTGCTTCATCAAGTGCTTTTTGCGCTTCTTTAAGTGCCGCCTTATAACTTGACCCGCTATCCATGAGTTTCTGATAGGCTTGCAGCTGTTCTATTTCGTCGGCATAATCATCATCGTCTTTAATTTCTTTTATGCGCTTTTTAATGCGGTCTTTTGTGATTTTACCCTTGTCAACAACATTGGATAACAAGCCATCGTCATTGCCATGCTCTTCAATCATGGTTTCCATAAGGGAAGCGATCTCGCCGAGCTCCACCGAAAGCTTATCAATCGCTTCCTGTTCCGCAGAAAAATACTCGGATATAAGTATAGCTTTAGGAATCAGTCGTCCCTCAAAGGACTTGAGTGTAGTAGTTAGTGTACCGTCCTTTTTCTTTTTATACTCGATGTCTATGTCGTTGCCGGCTTTCCAACCGTCAGCAACAAGCGAATACAGGTCATCCTGCATAGTTGTTTCCCAATATTCCATCAGAGCTTGATATACATCGTATTTTTCAATAAGAGACACTTCTGCAAATGTGGATAGTATTTTTTCAGAAATAATACGGATGAATTCTTTCGGCTTGTCGCCAATCTTGATGGCATCCATCATAGGGCGAACATCAGCTATCCATTTAGCAAGATGCTCATCAACATATTTGCCATAATTCAAGAACTCGTCATTGCTAAATATAGCTTTACGAATTTCATCCTTCGGTACAGCAATGGTCGAATAGCCATCACGTGTAAATGGTGCAATAAGTGTTTCTTTCAGAGTTGGCATCACCGTCCAGTACTTTCTAAGTGCATCGATGTCGGCATTCGGGATACCACCTTGCAAATGTGCGGAAATATCCTGTTTATCTTCAGGAGTTGAAGAATCAATATACCTAGGTATATTGAGTGTGTAACCGTTACTTTCAATTTCATCGAATGGAACCATTCTGGCATATTTAGGGTCACTCTCATCTTGTGTCAAAAATGTCGTTACAATCTTGTGTATATCGCACTCGCGTAGCCTGTTTTTATTGCCGTCCTTTACAAAACCGCGCCTGGCATCAATCATAAAGATACCCGTGCGGTTTTCAGTGTTTTCTTTGTCGAGTACGATGATGCAAGCAGAAATACCCGTCCCAAAAAACAGGTTTGACGGAAGCCCAATTATGCCTTTTATATATTTCTTTTTTATAATGGCAGTTCTTAGAGTTTCTTCCGAATTTCCGCGAAACAGAACGCCATGCGGTAGGATAATCGCGCCTTTGCCTGTTTCTGGTTTCATAGAATAAATAAAATGCAAAAGCCACGCATAATCGCCATTTTTCTTAGGCGGATATGCGTCGTAGTATTTGAAACGCTCATCTTTAGATGGAGTTACACCCTGCATCCATGCCTTATCGGAGAAGGGGGGATTTGCTACGCAAAAATCATATTGAGCAAGACCTGTGCCACCACTTGGTGTTTGAGGATTGGACATTGTGTTCTTGCCAGCCCATATTGTGCCAGTAGCTTTATTGTGTAGCACCAAATTCATTTTAGCCAAGCCACCGGTCGCGTCTATTTTTTCCTGCCCATAAATCGTGATTGGAATCGGCGCCTCGTCAGCTGCACGGATAAGAAGTGAGCCAGAACCACAAGCCATGTCGTAAAGGGTTTGGGATTCCCTTGTGGCACCACTAATACCTATTATTTTCGCCATTACACGGGATACTTCGGCTGGCGTATAAAACTGTCCCTTATCTTTACCACTTTCCTTTGCAAAATTTTTCATTAAGTACTCGTATGCATCACCAATGATATCATCCCCAGATGCACGATTTGCTTTGAAGTTCAATTTCTCATCGTCAAATATATTAATTAAATTAGTCAACTTATCGACTTTTTCCTGCCCGCTTCCAAGCTTTGCATCATCATCGAAATCAGCTGCGTTTATAATGCCCTCAAGGTCATTCTCCTGTGCTAAACGGGCAAGTATTTTGTTTATTCCTTCACCGATATTCGGTTTGCCACGTAACGCTTTAAGTGATTCAAAGCTGGCGTCATTTGGAACAACTACATCAGCGTAATTAGAGGAAATACCTAAATACTTATCAGATACATACTTAACAAATAATAGTGTCAATATATAGTTTTTATATTCAGACGGCTCCATGCCGCCACGCAGTTCATCACAGCTTTTCCATATTGCGCTGTATAGTTCACTTTTTTTAATTGCCATCTCATTTACTCCCGTCTTGCGTCACCTTGGCAACGCGTTTAGTTCACATTATTTTTAAGGGTTGTAGGGTCATCGGGACCCATTTCCATGATTTCTGTTATATCACATTGGAGGGCGGTGCATACCTTTTGCAGTATCTCAAGATTGACATATTCATCCCTGCCAAGTTTTGTGATTGAAGATGAACTTATGCCGGCAAGTTTTTCGAGATCCTTTTTTAACAGATTTCTGTCCAATAAAATATGCCATAATTTCTTATAACTGACGGCCATTGTGATACCTCCCAGGTACAGTTTCATATATTATATCATTAAAATGACGAAAATACAAGATTCGGAAGCGTTATTTAAAGAATAATCTTGTGAATAATTGAAAATTGGTGATTATTATGCTATAATAATGCAAATAACCCATCCACATACTGTCAAAGGGGGCATGAGGGTATGGATTACAGCAATAAAACGATTGACGCTTTGATTGAGATGAAATTCGGTGAAATCGTCGAAAGAGCCGTTAAACAATATATCACTGATGTTCCCACAGAATTAGAAAAAGCACTAGAATACGAACATGAGGATAATATCGACGAACTTCAACTCGACGAGCTAACTTATAAATACTGTACAAACATTACTGTTGACGAAGACAATTTGATATTTGACTATATCGTAGATGCAGAATTCACAATACTGACATACGCTAACGACTACGATGAAGGCACAGAAGATTATGGTAATAAATGGCTTGCTGTTCATTGCAGAGCTCTAGGTGACGGCGATCAGCGATATCTCGTTGACAGCGTGTCGATTTACATTCCTGGAACGACAACAAACCGTTTCATCCCAATAATGGCGCGCACAGATTATGACGCAGAGGCAACGGCATTTCTGCAAGACAATTGCCCTGAGGTATTGTCATCACCAATGGCAACCCCAATAAAAGAAATAATCCACGACAAGATGATGCTAGACCTTGTTGCCGATAAAAGACTCAGTGATGACTTTACACTGTTTGGTCAAATATGCTTTTTGCCCGGTGTTATTTCATATTACGATGACGAAAAAGACGAATACCGCGATTATGCTGTTCGTAATGCCACAATATTTATTGATCCGGATACGCTTTTCTGTCGTAATATAGGGTGCGTCCGTGGAACTATGGCGCATGAGGCATTTCATTGGTATGGGCATCTCTTATACGCTCGCGCTCGAAATATTCTCGAAGGTGATGCGTATAAGCCCTTTGTCGCAAACAAATGTCCAATCCGTGCTGGCGGGCATTTAAACGAAGATATTGATTGGATGGAAAGACAAGCAAATGCGTTGGCTCCGCGAATACTCATGCCAGCCGAAACTGCAAAGCCATTGGCTCAACATATGGCTGCTGAATCTGGATTTTTCACGACCAAATCCGTGGAAGCAAGAGAAGAGATAATAAAAAAGATAATAGACGCTTTGGCAGCGACTTATGTCGTAACAAAACAAGCAGCAAAATATCGGATGATAGATTTCGGCTTTTATGAAGCCAAAAACGTATACAATTTCAATACTGATGAAGAGATCTATCAGATTAGCACGCAAGAAGCATTTTTTATTTACTGCAGCAACGATATGTTCAGAACAATAATCGATTCAGGGCGATTTGTCTACGCAAATGGATACTTCGTCATTAATTACCAAAAATTCGTCGAGAAAGGCGATAATGGTAAATACACTTTAACTTCCTATGCCAAAGACAATCTGCAGGAATGCGCTCTCCGCTTTATTTTACGAAAATCCTCCTTCGAGGAGCAGCAGTTACATTTCAATGGTATCTTACTTAAGAAGAATCCTTCGGGAAAAGCCGCTATACCCGATTACAATGCTACAAGAGCCAACGAAGTGCTATTAGAAAATGCTAAGTATTTTGAAGGAAAGCGGTCTGACTTTGATGCCGAGAATAAGAGGCTAGCTGTAATATCAAATAGTCAATATTGCTGGGAGGCTATATACGGGTTGCTTGAAATCGACCATATGCTTAGTCCGCTATCCTTTGAATCAGCGACTCTCTTGCACGAGAACTACTTCTACAAGGCAAAAAAGAAAGACCCAAGCCCTCCCGAATTAGAAACGATAGTGTGCTTTTGTGCAGGGATGGATTATTCATTAGAAATTGCAAATCAGCTCCTAGCACTTGCAGGGCATACTTTTATAGATAAGAACTCAACGCATCGAGCATACAAATATCTTCTAACCAGTTTTCGGGGACAGCCAATTGAATACAGAAATGCATTTTTAGTTTCACTGCAAATTCCTCCGCTTGGCACAAGAGCACGTAAATAGTATTATAAAATACCCTTTTGCCGCACATCAATTACGATGTGCGGCTTATTTTTTTTGTCAAAAATATTCTTTCAACTTCACAAGTTGGTCTTTCTTTAAGCACGCAAATTAAAAAATTTTCGAAGAACCCCCTTATGACATTAATGCAGCAAATATCAGATGAAATAACTCGGTGATATACCGGACAGAAGCAAACTTCCCAAATTGTGAGTATTTTAGCAGAACGCAGTATCCTTTACTCAAGAGATGCGACGGGAGGTGAATACAATGACAGTTATTAAAAATTGTGATGGTAAAACAGTTTGCCGAGCTGATGCAAAAGAAAAAGCTGTAGAAATCAAACTCAAGGATACTATTACAACAATCCGTTTTCTCGATGATGGCACTATCGAGGTCACAAATAAAGCTGCGTAAGTAACTACATAACAAAGAAATCCGCGAGACCGCAAGACGGCAGTGCGGAATACCTGAAAAGGTGTTCCCACCGCCGTCTTTTCCGTTTCACGGATTTTTCGGTTCCTGCGGATTTCTCAATGAAATTTGAAATCTGGAGGAACAACGCATGAAAATTCAATGGAAATTCGCAGACGGAACCACATCAGAAGTTGAAGTCAACGAGGAAATCGGCAACTACATAACAGCATCACGACGCGAGGAGAGCAATCTCGCCAGAAAGGAACGTTACCACTGTTATTCGCTTGACGCTATCGTTTACGAGGGACCCGAGTATGCGACAGACACTACACCCGAAACCGATTTGATACGCGAAGAAGACACCGCTCAGATCAATACTGCGCTGGACAAGCTTTCGGAAACGCAAAAGCGCCGCTTATTAATGTTAACGGACGGCTTATCAGTAAATGAGATAGCACGTATCGAAGGCATCGCACCAAACGCTGCATGGAAATCAATCGAAGGCGCAAAGAAAAAATTTAAAAAGCATTTTTAGAAATGGGTGTATAAAACACCCGCCTTTTCTCCGTATACCGAGGGACACATCCACA
>JALNXC010000009.1 GCA_023230535.1 Alkaliphilus sp.
CATGGCCCACCTTCAACCGAGTAACCGGGCTTAACGTCACCAGACAGGCAGTTATTTGGTGGACGAGCGGGGAATCGAAGCCCGACAAAAAGCTTGCAAGGCTTCCGTGCTCCCGTTATCACTACTCGCCCAAAATTTTTATGGTGGAGAGGGCCAGAGTCGAACTGGCAACGCGTAGGACTTCACTCTACCGCTCTACCATTGGAGCTACCTCTCCTTTTCTCTATAAAATTGGCGACCCGTAGGGGATTCGAACCCCTAACTTTTGGTAGACAGCCAAAAATGATTACCCTTTCACCAACGGGCCAAAATTGGGTGAAATCTTCTTACTCATCAAGACATCGCCCGGGTTTCTTGACTTTCAAGGTTATTTCAATTTCGAGCCTTTATAAATTAATTCTTATGGAGCCGTGGCAGGGAATCGAACCCGCCTGCGACTGGTTTAGAAGACCTGTGCCCAAATCCATTGGCAGGGGCAAAACTTTTAATCTTCAAATTTTATTGGATGAATCAAATAATCAACCCATCCCAAATCACCTGAATACCATTCACCATGATTCTTTACCCATTTAATTTTATTTCCATATTCTTTTTCAGCAAATTTTTTAGCGGATTCAAGCGATTCAAAATTCTTTACCCATCTCAAAGTTGATCCAGCTGAATGCATTGGACCACCAACATTTGTTAAATCTTCTGAAAACATTGTATACATACAAACCATCCTTTCATAGATGGAGCCGTGGCGGGGAATCGAACCCCGGTTACTTCCTTACCAAAGAAGTGTTTTACCATTAATACTACCACGACATTTTATTTAAAATACCTTACTGTTCCTTGAGTAGTAAGCGCTTCATTCCCTTTATTTCTATAAATATTACCTCTTTTATGTTTTGCTGGTGTCTTCCAAGATGCTGGTTTAAAAATATCACCTGTTGATATTTCAACAAAAGAATGAACGCTTTTGTGCACACCTTGAATATAAATAACTTTCTTGTATTTAATACCTCGTGGCTCAACCATAATCTTTGCTAAATCAAGAGAAGGGAGTCTTTTCCTAAGGTCATTGTTAACTAATGATTGAACATTATCAACATATTCATCAAGTGCTTTTAAAAATTCAGTAGTCATATTATTTTCCTTTTACTTATTTTTAAAATTACTCATTAATATCATCAGTATCGTTATATTTTTCATCCTTGTGAAGCTCAAAACACTTTCTTATAATAAGGATATCATAATATATACACCAAATAGGGATAGACAAAATAATAGCGCCTACTATAACATTCATTTCACACACCTTTCTTTTTATGGTGACTCCGGGGAGACTTGAACTCACCATCTCCAGGTTGAAAGCCTGATATCCTTGCCTTTAGACGACGGAGCCAATTACATTTAATTTTTTTATGACAGTAGGACCGTTTTCATTCCTATCGGTTCAGGTGAAACATGTAGTTTACAGGCCGGCCACCTTTTAGCAGCTAAAATTATGATTACAATCTACATAGCTAGTGTGGATTCTTGAAATCGCTTTCGGAGCAATCCGTTGGTCATAATTACCCATAACGAAGGATGTCGCCGTCATAAAAAATTGTGGTGTCCGTGGGAGGACTCGAACCTCCAACAAATAGCTTCTAAGGCTACCGACTCTACCAATTGGCCCACACGGACATTAAATTTATTGAAGGTATAACGAACTTTACTACGCAACTTTAGAATCTTTAACATAAAATCAATGTAGTGGCATATACTAATCTTATATTGTAAAGAAAATTAAAGTTGATAAAGTGCCACCTTTATTCTCCAACGTATTTCGTCGTTAGAAACCACTACCTTCAAGATGGTGGGTCCTGGGGGATTCGAACCCCCACTTAACAGATTAAAAGTCTGTTGTGCTACCATTGACACTAAAGACCCAAATTATGGTCGCGGGAGGGGGATTCGAACCCCCGCTAGAAGCTCCCAAGGCTCCCGTGCTACCGTTGAACACTACCCCACGATATAAGTGGTAGCGGCGCCGGGAATTGAACCCGATGGATCTGTAGGTTATGAGCCTCAGATGGAAACCATCCTCACCGCGTCAAAATCTTTATGGAGAGTCGAGAGGGAATTGAACCCCCACCGTTAGACTGGCAATCTAACATGCTACCATTAAACACCACCGACTCATTTATTCTATTTTAGAATTTACATCTCCCTATTTTACCCTTTAAGAGAGTACCAGGCGAGTGGTTTAACTATCTTAAAGTCGCCACCGATAAAATAGGGACATATAAATCCTAAAACAAAAAGGGGATTCAGTTTTATGGCTGAATCCCCTTTTCTTAAGTACTATGATGGGTTATTCAGCCAATCATATCTCTTTCCCCTTATAGGTATTTAAGATATGATTCCATGTGTGTGGTTCAATATTAATAAACACTAAATTCTTTTTATTTACTCTTTTCATCGTTTCCATAATTAAAAACCAAAATTCAAAATTCAAATTTTTCTCTCACTATTTTTATTTATTTTTTAAAAACAATCTTTTCTCACTCAATAAAAAAATTATAACAAATTTTTGGAAATTCGTAAACTAATTTTTTTTTATGAAAAGGAAAGAATTGGTGGGTTACCCTAAGGTATTTTTCATAATTTTTATACCGCCGCCCACCTATCGGCCGGTTTTACACTAACACATTTAATATCATAAGAATTAATAATACACTAATTATTACTGTCCAAATACAATCTTCAACATCCATTATTATTACCTCGGCTCAGGTCCAAGTTTAAATCGGAAATACGGGTATTTATTAGTTTCCTCGAATTTCATGTTCAAGTTTAACATTATCTGACCGAGGGAAGCCATTGAACCCGGATGTTCGATTGCATTTTCCAACAAGGAAACTCGCATCGGAGAAAGTTTCACCTGGCCGGGGCATCCCACAAAAGTTACACTTTTCTTGCCACGGTAGAAATCACCCTTACAATTCGATCTTTCACAAGCATTACAATCATACCCAGTACTTTCTCTATCAGCTTTCATTTTATTTTCCTTTCTTGTTTTGTTATTTACAACAACAAATTTAATGCTAAAAGTAAATATCTTTTTTTACTTACTCTTGATAAGAGATTTAATTTTCTTTTTCGGTCTCAACTTAATTTTTTCTGCCTGTTTCTTAGTCTTTATTGAAACAATATCATCAAAAGACTCATTCGCGGTTGAATCTTCGTCCATGTCTTCATTTTCATCGTTAAATGTTTCAACAAGAATATCATTAACAACCGGAATTAAATCATATCGTAAATAACCATCATCATCCAAATTTTCCTGTATAGCCTTTTTAATAACATTTAAAGATATAGAAGAAATCACACCCTTAGGAAAACCACCAGAATCGGATCTTTTAAAATCCAAAAGTCTTACAGTAAAATTATTATCTTCACTAATTGTTACAATTCTTTTCTTTTTCGCCTTTGCTCCAGAAGTGTTTACAGAGGTTGTTTTTACGGACGAGATCACCATAAATTTATAGCCTTTTATGGGATCGGCCGTAGTGGATGAGAATATCATTTTTGTATTCTCATCCACCTCAATATATGGAGTACCTTTGCTAGAAAGCAAAATTTGCATTATTCCTCCAATTCCTCATCCATATCATTCTCACATTCAATACACCAACGACACAAAAATTCACCATCTTCATCATCACCCAATTCAGACGATTCATACCACCAACCACATCCATCACAAAGAAAAATTTCTTCTTCAATTCTTGATAAATCCTCTAGATTTAAATCCTCTGATGATAAACCATAATCATCAAGGACATCATCCAAGGTTAAACAAGTGCCTTGCAAATTTTCTATAATATCTTGTAATTGATCCTTGCTTAAAGACATTCTTAAATCACCATATTCCTTTATCCTATCAAAATCAGGATAAACTGTCAATTAATTTATTTCTCAAAGAGGCCCATAATTCCAGACCAAAATCTGTAAGATCATCGGTATTAACACGTTCGGTTATTTTCAGTACATACTCAATGGATAAATTATGGCAATTCATTTCAGTAATGACTGGATGATTACCATTACCGAAGTTATTAACACATACAATTAGAAGTGTTTTTTCATCCTCGGTTAACTTGGTTGGATTCAACCTTTTAATTGTAGTATTAAACATATTTTTTCTCATTTCTTTTTTAAATTCATTGTTTGAGCAAAATCAATCAATTTGGAAAAACGGGTGAAAATGTTCAATACTTCACTTTATATCCCTCACTTTAGAAATTGAATTAATGGCACATCTACCACCATCAAATATGGCCATTTTAGCAGTTGTGTTTAAAAGTGTAAACCACTGTTTTTTTGTTTTCACAAAAATTTTTAAATTTTTACCCCTATAATTTGTGTTTGGATTAAGTAAAGCATCCGGTCGAATGGTTATAGGTCCCCTTGAAATTTTTGATTTTTTTACACAAACCGGCTTTTCCATACAAACCATTTCTTCTTGAATTATCTCCAAATCCTCAGGAGTCACAATTCCCATAAATTTGATATTTTCATTATAATCCAATTTACCCCTAGTCAAAATCAAGAAAGACTTTGATTTTTTTTCTTTAATATAAATTGTAAATGCTTTACCTTCATTTCTTTCCGGCAAAAGAAAAAAAGTATTAATTTTATATACTGTTCCTGCAAACAATGTGGATCGAGGTCCTAAATGACCATTATTATAAAATACTTTATGACCCACCTCGATTTTCATTTCAAATTCCTTTCTTTATTGGGAAAATCTATCGTGTTACTTACTTACTTCATAGGATTCATAGGCGTCCCGTCTTCCTATGGATTTCAGATATCGGTTTACTCTGAGTGACCTATTCCACGATAGATTTAAAATTATGACCAAATTTCATCCAACAACTTGTTAAATTAAACACTGGATTCGGTTATTAAATAATTAGCCCGGGATCATTTATATACCGATGCCGGGTCACCGGTTATTAGTTATTTACTTCACCGACAAACACACGGTGCATCGCCATTGACAACCCGTGCCACCTTTACCACGGGCTTTATTGTGGAGACGTTTTCCATTACCATATTTCTTATCTTGAAATATATGATCACAAGAACATGGCAAGATAGCCGTATTTCGGTTTGGATCAACTGTTACATTACCAATCTGTTCTTTTTTCTTTGCCATTTTACTTTCCTTTCATGTTGCTTGTTAAAAAATTAAACGGGGGCTTACGCGTAAATACCCCCGCCTCAAGTTTCCGCTTAGTCAATGGAGTGTATCGTGGACCCATACATTCATGTACGGCTCCTAACCGACTTTATCTCCTATAAGCTTCGTTAGCTTATCATCCGCAAACGGGCTCGTTTTATTGCCTCAAATTTCAACAAGATATTTTATCTGTTTACTCTACAAGGCTTTACCACCGTTTTATAGGACACCTTAAGGATTCAAGGATTTTGGTTCGTTAGCCCCTAACAGCTAGCAAGGTAAAAGGCCATTTACCTCCGGTGTCTACTCCTTTTAACTAATTAAAGGCCTTTAGTCTCAAGGATTCAGGGTTTCTGTACCATCTTCTTCATAGTATAGGCTAACTCATAGAGGAACAGGTTGTGTCCTCCGTTGCTCCTACTACAAACCCTTTTTCGGAGCTATCGTCAATCAACACGACTTGGAAAGGTTGCCATAACACTATTGTGTTAATTTACCAGGTAAAAAAAGCCCTATGTATCAATTGACGAAATTATATAAAAACATCAATAAAAACAATCACAACAATAGACCATATTAAAACTAACAATGATACTTTGAAATCTTCGCTTATTTTTTTCCACATAATAATACATCCTCAGATATTTGTAAACATTATTTATTTTAAAGTGGGCCGGTATTTATTTATATACCGTTGCCGGCTCAACGGATTAAAATCCTACTTTGTTTCTCTGCCGAAGTCGAGATCACCCATCTCATGATCACGCATTCTATTGAACTCCGCAGCGTTTTCCAGATCGGCCAACTCATGGTCTCGAATTTCTTCGATTTTTGCGACACCATCGATATTTTTATTATGGTAATTTGCACATGACGCAAATCCAATCGTCATGGTTACCACCACTGTCGCCACCAACACTTTTAAATGTTTCATATTTATACATTCCTTTCTTTTTTATATAATTCAAACGTATTACAGTATTTATACACAACACATTAAAATGGCTGGGTATTATTTTTTATACCGTTGCCCAGTCAACGGAACTTCCGTCATCAGGCGAAAGTAATAAACTCAAAGTCCCTAACCTTCAGATCCTTAGAGACTTTCCTAAGGTTATCAGTAAACTTAACAGCGTTGCCCTTGGAAGTAAACACACGGGCCTTGCCGGAACGGGCCATCAGAACACGACCCTTCTTCAGAACAATGGTTTTCACAGCTTTGGCGGCCATATTTAGACCCTCCTTTCCTGGGACTTGAATATTTGAGAACTCATTTAATAAATCAATATTAAAACATTTGATTCATCAAGTCAACTCTCAACAATTTTTTATTTTTTCTAATGTTTTTAAAGTTTTTTGACCCGGGTCGAAAAGATTGAAGTGAATGAACAGCCGTTTAATAACACCTCTACTCCTGGTCTGCAGCCCAGTTTCATGGCGGTGAGGATCCTATCCTCAATTACTGGCTCAAGATATAAATCTAAAGGTTAAAGGTTAAGTTGAAAAGTTTTTAATTGACTTGGATTCTTGTCTCAATTTCTGTACTGAGTTTAACAAACTCAGGTCGAACAGTAAACAACAATTTTTTCGAGAAATTTTAGATGTTTTAACAGGACATCAAGGATTATTCAACAATGTTGTTTCTAACCCTAATTAACCCGTCGATCCTTTAGTGTCTATTGAAAACCTTAATGGTTTAAATGACTTGACGGATCGATTGCGATGATTAAACACTGTCTCGATTTTTACTAAGGATAACACTAACAAATTGACCCGTCAATTAAGAAAATTTTTTCAGGTGTCTACAAAAAGTCACACACCCTTGACGAGCCTTTTCTCACTCACTGAAAGCATCATAACATACTGAAATCTCAAGGTAAATGACCAAAAATATATAATAAAAACAAAGGCTTAGCCGTAACCTCTTGAAAGGATATGCATGTATACTAATGCTCACACCACATCGCCCCAACCACTTGATATGGTAGTGGAAATACCAGCGGAGGTGAGCCAGGATCGTGGAGGTTCGATCCGAAAGCGGTATGAAGGTCAGACTACGCTGCTCAAATCATTAGACTTTTTTAACCATTTCCGTCGATTCTACTGGACACTCAATAAATACAGGGGTTTACGCTGCGTAATTATATATAATTATAGATCACCGTCCAGATAGACCCTACAGGGCCAAGAATGTATACAAAAGTAGACGAATGAGATTTATTTATTCACTGAATCACATTCAATCATTAAATCTTATTCAATAAATATTGATTAGTAAGAACACTATGGTTAATGAATCTTCAAGTCTTATTTGCTGAATCTTATTTATTAACTGAATGTTATTCATTTATTCAATTAATCTTATTTATTCACTGAATGATATTCAGTCAATATTATCTATTTATTATATAATTAAATAATAGTCTTTAAATGACCTATGGTTAGTGAATGTCCAATAGTCATTAACTAAATGATATTCAGTCAATATTATTCATTTGAGTTTACAGAGCCCGAGAACCGTGTTATCATTGATAAAAATGTGTATGTTTCCGTAACACCATCGGATATCTATATAATTAAAGATAATAAGTCCTTGTTTTTATTGAGTATACACCAGGATCGACGGAAACGATCTAAAATATCTAATGATTTGAGCAGCGTAGTCTGACCTTCATACCGCTTTCGGATCGAACCTCCGCGATCCTGGCTCGTCCTGGAGGGTCGGAGCCAGCAACCATAGGGCTCCTCCGGTTAGATTCGTGTACTAAAATATACATGTCACGGATAAAGACAGCGTTCACATATGTAGACACCTGAAAAAATTTTCTTAATTGACGGGTGACCGGCGTTATAGTATACTGTTTTCAGATGGTTAGGGTAAAGGGTTATTTGATGTGGGAATTTTCAAGTATTTTCAGACCCTAAGTCGAAACCTTTAAAATTATTAGAAAAAAATTATGGTTTACGACGCCGACCCCCTTTGTTAGTATGTATCCATCGTGAGACAAGAACCCAAGTCAACTAAAACTTTTCAACTTTACATTTAACCAATATTGAAATACAATAGTCTTGTAATTGGGATCCTGTGGATCTCTCCTCCATAGAAAAGGCCTTAAAGGCGCCAGGGCCGAAGTATTGGAGTTATTTTTGACTGATTATCAACCCTTTTAGTGACCGGTCACAAAATTTTTAATAAAATAAACACTTTGAGAATCGAAAAAATCAATTAAACGGGGTACGTTAGAGAATAAAGGTGACACTTTATCAACCTTTAGAGTAGGTTAGCGACGATTAATATATGTCACTATATTGTTAATATCTTTAAAGAGTTGCGTAAAAATCCCCTATAAACATTTATAATTTAATTGAGTCTTTGGATACTCAAGAAAGGAAAAGATAATGTTTAACAAGGAAAAGGTGAAAATTCTCCGAATTGAGATTACAGAGGCATTAAAGGAAGTAGAGCGTGCCCATGGTGTGAAATTCAACCTTGGTGTTATTTCATTCGGTGAAACAGACTTCCGGACGCAGTTGACTTGCATTATGCCCGGAGTTAATGGTGATAATATTTATGAAATTGAGTGGCATAAATTTCATAGCAATTATGGACTTGTTAAAAACGATCTGGGACGGGAATTTATTCCGGCACCAGGAGCAGATACATTCAAAATTGTTGGTATCAAAAGAAGCAATCGTAAATATCCCATAATTGCCCGTAATACAAGGACAAATAAATTACATAAATTTACTGTATTTGCGGTTACAAATGGGTTTATGTAGAATATTCCTACCCGGGTGGGATAAAACCCGGGCCACTTTCAAGTAATACTTTAAATGACTGAAGCGGATATTCTCAGGAAACGATGGTTCACCGCTATATAAATAGAACCGTATCATATACTGTAGTGGTATATGGTCTAGACGCCCAGTGTGGACTGCTGTGACCCGTCCGGCTCTGATATAACCTAGCGTATCCGTGAGTCCGGCACGTTATCCGGACACAATTTATAATTTATTTCTCAATTATAAGAAATAAATTTCTCAATTTACGATCTTTTTAATTTTTGTTAGAATGTTTTTAGTGAGTGAGAAAAATGTTTTTCATTTTAAACGAAAGGAAATGACAATGGCGGCATTTGATCCGACTAAGGATAAAAAATTGGCGAGCAAAGTGCTGGAAAGCAAAGACGGTGGTACGACTTCTATAGTTGTTTCCGCCCATGAGTACAATGGCGGTGAGCCGAAGATCCAGATCGGTAGAATAGTGTTTTATAAAAATGGCAATACCGGCCATAAGAAAGTCGGACGTATGACCCTGGAAGAGTCCATGGCAGTTGCGGGTATTATTCCTGAAATTATGTCCGCAATTAAATAGGGTATAAACCGGGCGTCTTATTCGGTATATAAAAATCAGGCGTTGGTCTGGTCCGAACCGTATAATCGGACCACCTCTTTTTAATTAGAATTTAAGAAAAAAAATAATTTACTTAATATTCTGATTAGAATATACTAAGAAAAAGTAGTTAAAAACCCAAAAAGAAAAAAAAGTAGTTTACACAAAAAACAAGCTGAGTTATAATGGGTTTAAAAGTAAAAAAGAGTGTTTTAAATAACCACACAACATTCCCCCATAAAAAATAGGGGAAACATTGAAAGGAGAAGTAAAATGAACAAAGCTGATCTCAAGAAAGCCGTTGCGGCCGACACTGGACTTACCCAGAAAGATGCGGGCATTGCCATCGATGCAGTTCTCGAAAACATCAAAGCAGGTCTTGTTGAAGATGGTAAAGTGACCCTGGTGGGATTCGGAACCCTGAATGCAGTGATTCAGGCGCCTCGAAAAGCCCGAAACCCCAAAACCGGCGAGGCCATCGACGTTCCTGAAAAGGTCGTTGTGAAGTTCAAGCCTGCCGCGGCCTTCAAAGAAGCTGCACTCGGTGCAAACCTGCCTGTAAAGGCGACCAAAAAGGTAGCCGAGGATGAAGTTGACGGTGAAGTTGAAGCTGAAGACGGCGAGTAGTAAAAATGGGGCGGGGAATAGTTCCCCGCCTCATATATAACCAAAATACTATAATCATAGAAAAGATAAGCTAATAATGATTAGGTTTCCGCCTATTAATAATTTATAGTGAATTATAAAAATCTAACGGGGGGATTGTGTTTAACACAATTCCCCTTTTTTTGTTTACAAAGTTGATTATATATATCATAATATATAATAAATTTTGTAAATAAAGATCATGAATAATGAATATAATAAACTCTTTTAAAGGAGAATATCATTGGCTTTCTAATTTCTCACCGTTCTCATTTAAAGATGAAAACGGGAAAGAATGGAAGACTGTAGAACACTACTATCAAGCGCATAAAACACTTGATAACAATGAAAGAAATAAAATTTGGATGGCAAAAGATCCAAAAGAAGCTAAAAAACTAGGTAGAAATGTAAAAATTCGTGATGATTGGGAAATAGACGGTAAATTAATTTGTATGATTAAAGCTGTTAATTATAAATTTGAACAAAATAGGAATTTAATTTATAGACTTATTAATACAGGTGATTCAATTTTAATTGAAGGTAATAGATGGCATGATAATTTTTGGGGTAATTGCTACTGTCAAAAATGTAAGTCTATACAAGGCCAAAATAAACTTGGTAAAATATTAATGTTAATAAGGAAAAGGTATAAGAAAAGGTATAATAAATGAAAATAAATCTCACAAAGATAACATTTTTTGAAATAACCGACACATTTCTTAAAAATCTTGTCAAAGAGCATA
The DNA here is from genome assembly GCA_023230535.1 of Alkaliphilus sp. Taxonomy (GTDB): domain Bacteria; phylum Bacillota; class Clostridia; order Peptostreptococcales; family Natronincolaceae; genus JAAZJW01. The sequence goes on from JALNXC010000009.1 coordinate 11,000, forward strand.
TTGGTATAGATTATGACTTTATAGCAGAAGAAGAAAAACATAACGGTTACACGCCTTTTTATTCAATTGATAATGAAACATCTCATTTTTCTAAAATTATAGATCATAAAAAAGGTTATAAAAATTCACTCTATGGCTATGTTATTCTTGAACATCTTTGTTTTATGGGTATTTTAAAACCGGGAAATTATTTGATAGATCATTCTTGGTAAAAGGAGGATCAATATAATGAATTGTCCTCGTTGTAGTGTACAAATGTGTATAATTAATGTTAAAAAGTTAATTAACTATCATATGCATGATATATTACTTGAATATGAGGCATATGAATGTCCCGCTTGTGAATTAATAGCAAGTACAATAGAACAAACAGCGGATTTACAAAAACAAATGATTGAAAAAATGGGTGAAGTTTAAACAAAATAAAACCGTTGATGGGGCAACGGTATATAAATAAACACCCCGTTACTTTAAATAATATACTTTATTGAATATTTACATTTTATAAAATTTATGTTACTATATAAGAAATATTAATTAAGGATTAAATTTATGTCTATTCGTAAAGATATAATGGAAAGAGTGGAAGATTTTGTTTTCATGAATAACTTATGTAATGTTTATTCAGGAAATGGAATATCAAAAGATAAAAAATATCGTTATGTATTGTTTAATAAACCACGAACATTGGACGGTGAAATCCGTATTTATGGATCTAATTTTATTTGCATAAAATTTCAGACAGGATACAGAGATTTGCCTAAAAATGGATGGGTAAAATTTAATTCAATAGATAAAGCATTGGATTTTATGGATGCGGCTTTTGTAAAATTTAATATGGACAAAGCGTTGGAATTGTATAAAAAATGATAAAAAAAATTTATATAATTATTAAAAAAATTCTTTATATTAAAACCGAGGATGTAGGTCCTGGTCTTTTTACCAAATACAATAAAAAACCTAATTCCAAATGTGGTCCTATGTGAAGTGAATAAAATGATAAAAATGACAAAATAACAAAAGAAAGAATCGAATGGTTTGTAAGTGGCATTTTCTCTGATTATATCCTAAAGAATTACAGGAAGACATGATGAAGAGGATGTATAATTAAAGATATATGTTGTATAATATTTTTACCGAAGAAACCCAAAATATGAAAATATAAAAAATATGAAAAAATATACCACCGAACAAATTAAAACTCTTATTGAAGATATTACACAAAAGTATAATTGGAAACCAACTTTTGAAATCCAAAAAGAAGATAACGATTCTATTTTATGGATTGATAATTTTGAGTGGGAAATTGGTTTCGAGGAAACAGAAGTGGATTCAATTATAGGAAAAGAAAATGTAATTAAATATTATCTTAATCATTGGAGAGAAGTAGGTGGTTCATATCTTGAACCACCTGAATGTGTTGATAGACTAGTTTGTGAAACTACTAACATACATACTCTAATATCTTCCCTGATAAGAGATTACTTTAATATTATTACCGAAGATTTAGAATTGGATATCATTGAATATATTAAAGAAAAAAATCATGGTAATGCCGCTGCGTGTGAAAGTGAGTAAAAATTTGGGCGAGGATTTTAAAGAACATAAACCAACATTTTATAAGGACATATACAAAATCAAAATCCCAAAAATTCTCAAAATTCAATATTTTCGTCCGTAGGATGATGCTGGGAGATAAAAATGAAGATTTTAGTAATAGATGATATGAGAACGTTTCCCGAAGCCACTAAGATCTGCAAGACTTTTGACGAAGGTATGAAAGCCCTACAGGAAGAAAAGTGGGATGTTTTATATCTAGATCACGATCTTTGTGGTAGAGAACAACAAGATTGGGAAAACAAAACAGGATATCAAATTGCTTGCTTCTTAGAAGAAAATGTTGAATTTCTGCCAAATAAAGTGATTTGCGTATCTGCCAATCCAGTTGGTAAGAAAAGAATTAAACAAGCATTACGAAATGCTTATAAAAGGAAGAGAGGATTCTAATGGAGAGTTATAACTATGAAAGATTCATTACCGAAACCGTGGAAGCCATGCTTCCAAGATTTTCCAGCAGAGAAATAGCTTTGGTAATGGGAATTAATAGTAATATGTCGCTTTACAGGAAGAATAATGAATACTGTGCCAGTGAAAGATTTTTGGTAATTTTCCATCGTCCATCCAACTATACCAAGGTTCTTATTAAGAAAATCGAG
>JALNXC010000294.1 GCA_023230535.1 Alkaliphilus sp.
ATCACCATGATAGCCATACAGGTTGTCATAAATATTGCGGTTGCGACGTCATCCATGCCTGTTACGGGTATGGGGCTTCCCTTTATAAGCTATGGCGGAAGTTCATTGGTTGTTTTTATGGCTTCCATAGGGATATTGTTAAACATATCTAAACATATAAGTTTGGATAGGAGTTGAAAGTATGAAAATCATTTTAAGCGGTGGAGGTACGGGTGGGCATATTTATCCTGCCATATCTATTGCTAATAAAGTTAAAGAAAAATATCCTGATGCAGATATATTATTTATAGGTACGGCAGGGGGCATGGAAAGCAATATAGTGCCTAAAGAAGGTTATGCGATAAAATTTATTACAGTAAATTATTTAAAAAGGAAATTTTCTTTACATAATATAAAGAGTGTGGCAGCGCTTTTTAAGGGAATATTTGAGGCGAGAAAAATAATAAAGGATTTTAAACCCAATATAGTTGTGGGCACCGGAGGATTTGTATGTGGACCAGTTGTTTATGCGGCATCTAAACTTAAAATCAAAACAATTATACATGAACAAAATGTGTTTCCGGGGCTTACCAATCGCATATTAGACAGGTATGTCGATAAAATCGCACTCAGCTTCGAAGAAGCTGAAAAATATTTTAAAAATAAAAATAAGCCGGTAGTAACGGGGAATCCCATAAGGTCGGATTTTTTTAATGTTACGGAAGAAGAGGCTAAAGCGAGGTATAATATAAATTCGGATATACCTTTGGTGCTTGTTGTAGGCGGCAGTGGCGGAGCTTTTAAAATAAATAATGCGGTAATACATATATTAAATAAATATAACCCTTTGAAATTTAAGCTTATATTAGTCACGGGCAAGAGATTATATGAACAAACTATAAAAAGTGTAAAAAGGCAGGATTCATTAAAAAATCACAGCATAGTATCTTATATCGATGATATGCCCTATGCTTTGAAAGCTTGCGATTTAATTGTATGCAGCGCGGGGGCTATTACTATAGCGGAGGTTACCGCCGTTGGTAAGCCCGCCATACTCATCCCTAAAGCATATACGGCGGAAGACCATCAACAGTATAATGCGAATGCTATGGCGGCAAAAGGGGCGGCATTTGTTATCAATGAGAATGAATTGAACGGAGAGATATTAAATAAAAAAATTCAAGAAATATTGAATGATAGAGAAGTTTTAAAATCTATGGAAACCGCAAGTAAAAGAGGAGCGATTATCGATGCGGCGGATCGTATATATAATGAGATAGATAAGTTGTTAAATTCATAAAAAAAATAATATCAATGTGCCCCGTAAAGGTGACGGCGGAGTGTATTAATGAGACTGGCACACCTTCAGAACTTTTGCATATTATGTTTATATATTTGTCTTTAATGCATATTGTGCAATTTAAGTGAGTATTTATTAGTTCTGGAGGTGGGGTAATAGTGAGTAGACTCATTATTAATGGTGGAAATAGGATTCATGGGGAAACCAGAATAGGTGGGGCAAAAAACTCTGTATTACCAATTTTAGCTGCTACCGTATTAAATGGCGGTATCAATATTGTACATGATATACCGAAATTATTGGATGTAGATATTATGGAAAAAATACTGGTATCATTGGGTTGTTCAATAAAAAGGGAAAAAAGGACTATTATTGTAGATTCCAAACAATTGATAAGTTATGAAATACCCGAAGAACTGGTCAGGGAAATGAGATCGTCAATTATTTTTTTAGGAGCCATGTTATCAAGGTATGGTAAAGTTAGAGCGAGCTATCCGGGCGGTTGTGAAATCGGAATCAGGCCTATAGATTTGCATCTGAAATCCTTAAGAGAGATGGGGGCAACAATCAAGGAAGAACATGGTTTTTTAGTCTGTGAAGCTAAGCAATTAAAAGGTTGTGATATTCAATTAGACTTTCCAAGTGTCGGCGCTACGGAAAATATTATGCTGGCAGCAGTGCTTGCAAAAGGGGTAACTGTTATCAGAAACGCTGCAAGAGAACCGGAAATCATAGATTTGGAAAATTTTCTGAATGCTATGGGCGCTAAAATTTCGGGTGCCGGAACGGCCACTATTTATATTGAAGGAGTGAGAAAATTATATGATGTAGAGCATCATATAATTTCCGACAGAATTGTAGCGGGTACATATTTGGTGGCGGCAGCAATAACTAAGGGAGAGATAGTGTTAAAAAATATTGTACATGAATATTTACAGTCTATATTATATAAACTCAGAGAATGCGGGTGCATAATACAAATTTGTAATAATAGTTTAAGGCTCATAGCACCCGGAGAAATTAAAGCCATAGAATCCATCAGAACCTTACCTTATCCCGGATATCCTACGGATATGCAGGCACAGATGATGGCCCTGATGTCATTGAGTGACGGTACAACGATATTTACGGAAAATATATTTGAAAATCGCTATAAACATGTAAATGAGTTGGTACGGATGGGGGCCAATATAAAGATTGATGGAAGAATAGCTGTTGTTAAAGGAGTTCGAAAATTAAGCGGTGCCACAGTAATCGCACAGGACCTGAGGGGAGGGGCATCCTTGGTATTAGCGGGGTTGGCAGCGGAAGGCAAAACTATTATTGAAAATATAAAGCACATAGATCGG